>JACDBQ010000918.1 GCA_013694845.1 Acidobacteriota bacterium | reverse complement strand
GCGCGGCCGACGCCACCGAGAGCGGAGTCGACGAGTTGCGACTGGTCGTAGACGATCCGCATCTGGACGCCCTTGGGCAGCGCGCGGCGGAGATCGTCCACCGCCTGACGAATCCCGGCGGCCACCTGCACGGTGTCTGAGCCGAACTGCTTGATCACGCGGGCGGAGACGACTTCCCCCCGCAGCCGGTGGGCCACGCCGCGCCGCGCCGCGGGGCCCTCCCGCACATCCGCCACGTCCCCGAGCAGCACCGAGACATCACCGCGCGTGGTGACGACCGTCGCCCTGAGATCGTCGACGCCGCGGGCCCGGCCCACCGCGCGCACCGTCCATTCGATCGCCCCTTGCGCCACTATTCCGCCGGACGCGTTCATGTTCGACTCCTCGACGGCGTGAAGCACGTCGTTGAGGGTGACGCGGCGGGCCGCCATCCGCTCGGGATCGATCTGCACCTGGAACTGGCGCAGATAGCCGCCCAGCCGCTCGACCGCGGCGACCCCAGGGACGGCGAGCAGCCGGTTGTTCACCTCGAACTCCGCCAGGTCGCGGAGGGTCATCAGGTCGGCGGCGCCAGGCTCGGCCTCGAGCGTGAACTCGAAGATCTCGTTCAGCCGGCCCGTGAGGCTGGAAATCAGCGGCGGCTCGGTGCCGGGCGGCAACTGCCCGGCCACCTGGCCGACGCGCTCGGCCACGAACTGGCGTGACCGGTAATAGTCGGCGTTGGGCTCGAACTCGATGGTGACCTGCGCGACCCCGAGTTGAGAGTTGGAGCGCACGCGACGCACGTCGGGTAACCCGGCGAGCGCCACCTCGAGGGGAATGGCGACCGCCGTCTCGAGCTCTTCGGCGCCCATCGCCGCGTTCTGCGCGATGACGTTGAATACAGGAGCGGAGAGATCGGGAAACACGTCGCGCTTGAGATCGCGCAGCCACAGCGCGCCGATCGCGGCCGCCGCCCCGATCAGCAACACCGTCAGCAGCGGCGTATTGAACGTCGACCTGATGATGCGGTTGATCATCGCCGCCTCCGCGGGCGACTAGTGATCGTCATGCCCGCCCTGTCCCTTTTCCGCCTGCGCCTTGAGCAGAAAGGCGCCGTCCACGACAACGGTCTCACCGGCAATGAGTCCCGAGAGGATCTCCACCTCGGCGCCGAGATCGCGCCCGCGGCCGACGGTTCGTATCTCGAACGTCCCCTCCCCTTTCGGCAGGAACACGCACCACTCGTTCTTCACGCGCTGAAGGGCGGCGACCGGCACCGCGAGCAGTTGGGCGCCCGACGTACTCACCAGTACTGCCGCGCTCGCCGACATCCCCGGCCGGAGCAGGCCGCTCTCGTTCCGCACGTCGATGCGGACCGGAATCGTTCGCGACTCGGTTTCGACCTGCCGGCCAACCAGCGCGACGACCCCGTTGAACGGGCGCCTCGGCAAGGCGGCGAATGAGAGCCGGGCGGCGGATCCGCGACTGATCCTCACTGCGTCCCGCTCGAAAGCGTGCACGGTCAGCCAGAGCCTCGCCAGGTCCCCAACCTTGAATGCGGGCGTGGCGGGATCGAGCATCTGCCCGATCACGGCTGTGCGCTCGATCACACCGCCGGGCACTGGGGAGCGAAGCACGAAGGAGGAGCCCGCCTGGGTCTCGAGCTCGCCGGTCGGCGCGGTCACCCCGAACGGCGCCATCGCCGCACGGGCGCTACGCACCGCTGCCTGTGCCTCTGTAAAGGCGGCTTCCGCTTCCTGCACTTCACGCTGGGGAGCGATGCGCTCGGCGGCCAGGTCGCGCTTCCGCTGCAGTGCACTTTCCGCCAGCTTCAAGCGGGCTTCGGCGGTCAGAAAATCCGCGCGCGCCCGTCCGAGCTCCGGGCTGAACAGCTCGGCGAGCGGCTGACCGGCCCGGACGCGATCGCCCTCCGCGGCGAGCAGACGCAGCACCCGTGCCGGCACCGGCGCGCCGACTTCCGCATACGTGCGCTGATCGACCGCGAGCTGCCCGAGCAACATGGCCTCTTCGGCGCCGGTGCGCGATTCGACGCGCGCCGTCGTGATGCGAAGGTCGCGCTGCATCCCGGGATCGACCTTGACGACGTTGGGCTCGTCCTTGTGGTCGTCTGCCGCGCCAGCAGCTTCGGGCGCGTGCGGCTTTGATTCCGCGGGCGGCTCGGCTTTCCGGTTGCAGCCGCCGAGCCGCAGGGCGGCCATGAGCATGAACAGAGTTGAGTACTTCATCGCAAGATCGCGGCGCTGGCGTGCAGATCGATCTGCGCGAGCGCGGCCTCCAGAAGGGTGTCGAGGTATTGAAAACGCGTGTCGAGGATCTCTCGACGGATGAACAGCAGCTCAGCGAGCCCCAGCTGGCCGACTTCGAAGCTCCGCGTCGTCAGGCGCTCGTTCTCGTCAAGGCCGGTCAATGCTTCGGCCTCGAGCGCTCGGACCGCGTCAACGCGACGCCGGTAGGTCTCGGCCCCGGCCTGGACTTCGATTCGCACGCGAGTGCGGGCGGCTTCCAGGTCCGCGCGCAGGCGCGTGGTTCGCGCCGCGCCGACCGACAGCAGCTCCTGACCCCGGGCGAAGCGCGGAATGCTGATGGTGATCCCCCCGAGCAGGATGTTGTCGCCCTCCTCCCGCTCGTAGCGCGCCGCCACGCCGAGCTCCGGCTTGCCGTAGGTTCTGCCAAGCCGGACCTGAGCTTCGGCCTCGCGGGCCGCGGCCTCGAGCTCACGGAGCTCCGGCCGCTGCGACGACGCCTGGAGCAGGGCGTCGACGTCGGGCTCCGCTGGCGGTCGCAGCGTGCCTTCGATAGTGACTTCCCGGTCGATGCCGAGGAGCTGTTTCAACTCGCCGATGGCAATGGCCTGAGCGGCCAGCGCGCCCTGCTTGTCCGACCGGGCGCGACCGACGGCTGCGCGCGCCAGATTGACGTCGAGCACCGCGATGTCCCCTGCCTTGAAGCGACGATCCGCGGCGGCAAGTATTTGCGCGGCCATCTCCTCGGTGGTCGCCAGCAGCCGGACCCGTTCGGCGGCGTGGACCGCCCGCAGAAATGCGGACGCCGTGTCCCGCATCACCAGGCGGGTGGTCTCGTCAATGATCGCGGTGCCCTGCGCGACACCCTCATTTGCGGCGGCGATCCGGGCGCTCCGGCGCCCTGCCGGTTCGAACTGCTGTTGGATCCCGAGCTCGAAGTCCGTCGAGGCGGTTTCGCCGCGCCGGCGGCCCGCGGCCATGTCGAGCTCCGGATTGTTCTGAAAGCGCACGCCGGCGCCGGCCAGCCGTCCGCGGGCTTCTTCCAACGCCAGTCTGGCGCTCACAATCCGAGGCGCCTGCTCGCGGGCGCGTGATAGCGCATCTCCGAGCGTCAACCGCTCCGGCTGCGCCGCGGCAACACCTGGCGACAGCGACACCACGGCCCACACCGCGAGCGGGATCAATCCCAATCGCATAGATACCCCTTGCGAACCTGAGGTTCGCGATTCAGTTGTGACGGGAACGCCTATCAGCAGAGAGAGGATTTCGGGACGTGGAACACATCCCGGTGCGAGAACAGCAGGATCGCGAGCCCGGCGGCCGGGGCGTGCGGCACCATCACTTCTGCTGCACCATCAACAACCTTCAGCGCCGGAACGAGCGGCTGACTGCAGCAGCCACACACCGCGCACGTCGGCGGGCACTCGCCGCCCTGGGCCGGTCCGCGGTCATCGAGTCCGCAGGGCTCCGGAAGGACCAGCGCATTCGCGCCGGAGGCACTCACGCCAAGGCAGGCGACGATCAGCAATAACAGAATGCGCGGCAAGCGAGTTGCGAGTGTACCACCAGTCGAAGCTGGCCGGCTATTCACTGACGCTCACGATGGGCACGAAGAGGGCATCGACGTTCAACGGGGCGGGTACGAACCGCTCGCGGTGGAGATATCCCGCAAGCGTCTCCAGAACGTGACGATTCACCTCCACCCCTGACCGCCAGGGATTTCCGCCGCAGAGTTCCTTCAGTTCCTCGACGTCATGCGCGAGCCACGGCAGCATCAGCCGCGTATTCCCATCGTCGTGCATCGCGTCCCAGGCCAGGCGGGCGGACGCTTCGAAGCCCTTGTAGAGACTTTCGGCCACCCACGGCTTCTGCCGGTACAGCTCCTCGCGCATCACGATCGCATGCATGATCGGAAAGATCCCGGTCTGGCGAAAATACTGCTGTTCGACCCGACGGTAGTCCGGAAACAGCCGCTGGATGCGCGGGTCGTGCCCGAGCGCACGCGGCAGCCGGGCTCCGATGACCGCGTCGAGCTCGCCGTCGAGCAGCATCTGGTTCAACGTGCGGCCGTCGCCGATGTACTCGATCGAAACGGGCGCGTCCGGCTTCTGCTGTAATACCTTCGGATGACCCGGCTGGTTAACGCCGCCCGTAAACCAGAGAATGCTCTCCGCGGCCACCCCGTACTCGTCCTGCAGCATCCCGCGGATCCAGACCGCCGCGGTCTGTGAATACTCCATCACGCCCAGGCGCCGGCCGGCGAGGTCCTGCGGCACCCGCACACCCGAGTCCGCATTGATCACGATGAAACTGTGCCGGAACTTGCGTAGCGGAAAGACCGGCAGGGCCACGAACGGGAAGTCGCCAGATAGACGATGACGAAAATAGTGCGACAGCGACATCTCGCAGGCATCGAATGCCTGATTCGCCATCATCCGGGTGAAGATCTCCGGCGGCGATTCGATCGGCAGAAAGGTGAGGTCGATGCCTTCGAGTCGGACGGCGTCCGAGGCAAGCGCTTCGGTATGCGCATATGGTCCGCACGCCAGCGTCAGGGAGATGTTCGGCATGGCTCTTCAATGCTCGCCAAGGTGCTGAGCCGACGTCAAGCCGTGGGCGGCGGCGGAACTCCGGGTCAAAGACGGTTGATACCTTTCGGTAAAGCTACAATGAGCCTCCGATCGTATCGACACAGGGCCACCAAGTGGAAACAGCACTGACACCGCTCGACTTCATGCGCCGCGCGCGGTCGCTCTATGGGGCGAGGCCCGCAGTCGTCGATGGCGATCGGCGATGGACCTATGCGCAATTTTTTGAGCGGTGCGACCGCTGGGCCGCCGCGCTGCAGCGGCTCGGTATAAGCGCCGGCGACCGTGTTGCCTACATCGCGCCGAATACGCACGTCCAGCTCGAGTCGTTCTATGCCGTTCCGCAGATCGGCGCCGTGCTCGTCCCGATCAATTACCGGCTCTCGCCCGAAGAGTTCGTCTACATCCTGAATCACAGCGGCGCGCGTGTCGTCTGCGCCGCCGAGCCGCATACGGCGCAGATCGATGCGGTCCGCGCCGAGCTGCGAACGGTCGAGCACTTCGTCGCGCTCGAAGAACCCCGTCCCGGGTGGATCGATCTGGAGACGGCTCGCCGCGAGGCACCGTCATCCCCATCCTGCCCGCCAGTGTCTGAACGCAGCCTGTTGAGCATCAACTACACGAGCGGGACGACCTCGCGGCCCAAAGGCGTAATGATCACGCACCGCAACGCCTGGATGAACACCGTCGGGACGCTCGTCCACATCCACATGACTCCGTCGGATCGGTACCTCTGGACGCTCCCGATGTTTCACGCGAACGGGTGGACATTCACGTGGACCGTCACCGCGGTGGGCGGCACGCACATCTGCCTGCGCAGGCCCGACCCGGGGCAGGTGTTCGATCTGGTGCGCCGCGAGGGCATCACGATGTTGTGCGCGGCGCCGACGGTGCTCATCGCTCTCGCCCACGCGCCGGCTGACCTGCGTGCGGGTCTGCAGCGCGGCGTGCGCGTGCTCACGGCCGGCGCGCCACCTGCCGCGGCGACCATCGAGGCGATCGAGGAAGGCCTCGGCTGGACGGTCACGCACCTGTACGGCCTCACCGAGACGGCGCCCTTCATCAGCATCTGCGAATGGCGGCCGGACCACGACGCGTGCTCGCCCGCCGACCGCTCTGCGATCAAGGCGCGGCAAGGCGTCGAGCTGATCACGTCGGGCGAGCTCAAGGTCCTGGCCGAGGACGGCGAGGAGGTGCCGCACGACGGCGTGTCGATCGGCGAGATCGTCGTCCGGGGCAACGTCGTGATGGAAGGCTATTACGCCGACCCCGACGCCACTCGCGCCTGCATGGGCGACGGCTGGTTCCGTTCGGGGGATGCGGCCGTCGTGCATCCGGATGGTTACTGCGAGATTCGCGACCGGCTCAAGGACGTGATCATCAGCGGCGGAGAAAATATCTCCTCGGTTGAAGTCGAGGCGATGCTGCTCCGGCATCCTGCGGTGCAGGAAGTGGCGGTCGTAGGACTGCCGGACGCCAAATGGGGGGAAGCGCCGCACGCCTTCGTCGTCCTTGCAAACGGAGCGACGGTTTCGGCCGAAGGGCTCCGGGACTTCTCACGGGCGCACCTCGCCCATTTCAAGACGCCACACAGCTTTACCTTCGTTCCCGAGTTGCCCAAGACGGCGACCGGAAAAATTCAGAAGTACGTGCTGCGCGGCGGCCGGGGGAACATGGCGACGCAGTAGGCGGGCTGAGATGGCTTCATGCGAGAGAATGTGCCCATGAGACCCGGCCGCTGGTTCATCGTCGCGCTCTTCGTTTCACCGGCATCCCCTGCAGCCGCACAAGACGTTCCGGCTGATTACGCCGCCTTCATGAAGGTGACCGAACGGACGGGAGATTTCAAAGACGGCGTTCTCAAGGTGAACCTTCCCCTGTACTGATCTTCGCGTGACCATTGCCGGGCGTCCGGTCCCGACACCCTTCGGTTTCGGAAGCTGGCTGGCGCTCACGCGCGGCGAGGGCGGGTCGAACGTGCTGATGGGGACCTCGTGCTGACCAAGGCGGAGGTCAATCCCGTGA
>JACDBQ010000914.1 GCA_013694845.1 Acidobacteriota bacterium | reverse complement strand
CTTCAGGCCTGCATCGCGGACACGATGTCGCGCGTACTCAGTCCAGCCGGTGAAGCGTTAGAATTGCCCGGACGCCCCGTGCTCCTCGACCACCGTTCTCGTTCCGCCCGCTCGCCTCGAGCGTGATCACGGTGCCGGCCGGCAGGCGCACCGGATCCTGGAAGATGTACGGGGATGGCCACTCCGTGCGTGTTTGCGGAATCCACAGCAGCACCTCGATCGTACCGTCCGGCTTGCGTGCCGTCACTTCGAGTGATGTTCCGTCGACCATTAGTTCGGTGCGGATGCCCCACACCAGCGCCTCGTGGGTCAGAGCGGCTTGGGTTTTCTGGAGCGTCGCCGCCTTGCTCCTGCTCGCATCGTCTGAGCCGACCGTGAGGCTGGTCAGCTCGCGCGGCTGATTCTCCCTGGCGGAGAAGAGCGCGATCACGGTGTTGTCGACCGTCGGCGCATCCTGCCCCCGGTAGTGCAACTCGATCGACAGACGCGAGCCGCGTCGCACCAGGAACGCTCCCGTCGATGGCGGTGATACCTCCGTCTGCCATGGGGTCCAGGCACCGGCCCAGACGGGCTCGTGACCTTCGGCAATCACCGACACGAAGGCTGCTCGCAGGATGCGACGATCCCCGGGCCGGATCTGCACCTGCCGGATCCACTGGTCCGCCGTGAGCGCTGTCGTGACGACCACGCGCCGAACGACGTCCTCCTGGTTGCCTGGCACCTGCTGAGCGGGCACCGCGACAAGGTGATCCGGTTCCGCACCGGGCGCAGGGCGGGGAACCGATGCGGGGAGATCGCTCTCGTCGCCTCGCGGCACCCCGCCATCGACCCACGTCAGGATGGTGCCGAGCTCGCGTGGTGTCAGGGCGATATCGTCCTTGAATCTGGCATAGCCGCGCGCGGCGGACCAGGGGGGCATCCGCTGTTCGACGATCTCCTCCCGAATGGCCCGCGCCCACGGCCGTACGTCCCGATAAGTCGCGAGCGACATCGCGATCCCGCCTGGAGCATGACACGCCAGGCACTTGCGATCGAAGATCCGCACGATCTCGCGATTGAATCGCACCGCTGACGTGACCGGGTCGTCCGACCGCGCGGGGGACGATGTGACGAGCAGCATCAGCGTGGCCGCCAAAGCAATCGGGAGGGCGCGCATCACCTGCCTTGCGCGACGGGTGAACCGACCGAGATGGTGAAGCGAGCCGTCACGACCTCTCCCTTCCGTTTCAACTGCGTCCACAGACGGTAGTGCCCGGCCTTGGGGAACAGGGCTTTGAAGGTGATGACCGGGCCGCCTCGAACGGCGGGGTCTCCATCCGGCACCAGCTCCACCGGGTGAGCGTGCACGACCGATTGTGTGTCCTGGCTGATCAGCAGCGTGTGTCCCCAGGCCGCAAGGTAGGGCTCGAGATCCCTGACCGGTGCGCTGGTCTCGAGGTCAGTCAGCTCAAAGGCGAACGCCTCCTCTCGCCCGGCGACGAGCGGTGACTCGGGCAGCACGAGGGAGACGCGCATGCTGCCAGCCGGCGACGTCAGGTTGCGATCGGCGACCAGTCTGGCTGATGAGGAGGCGATGTCACCCCGGAAACCGGCTGTTATCAGGGGCAGCGCGATGACCTGCGGCGTGCCTCCGATCGGCAGGAAGTCCGAATACAGCTTGTAGTATCCGGGTCGTGGGAGCTTCACCTCCAGGCTCCATGACCCGTCCGGCTGCTGTTCGGGGTGCACATGGTCGTAGTGTTCGAGGTCCTGGCTGATGACGAACAAGTGGAATCGCTTGTCGTGAACCGTCGCGAACGCGCTGATCACCGCTCGTGAAACCGGCTCCCGCACGATGAGCTGGAGCTTGAAGGGCTCACCCGCCCGAATAGCCTTCGGCGTGGTTGTGACGTCGACCAGGTATTCCCGCGCGTCGAAAGGATCCATCGCGACCAGCGGCATACCGCACCGCGGACAGGTGCCCGGCGCGGTTGCCGTGGCATCGGGGTGCATCGGGCACGCGTACATCGCGGCCGGCGATGACTGAGCCGAGGCCTGGCGGGCAACGACCGCCTCCCCGCCGCCGGCGAGCCAGATCACCGCCGCAAGCGTTGCCAATCCAGACATTTTAGCTCCCATGTGCCGACTCGCCGCGCGTCGTTACCCGATTGACATCTTAGAGGAAACGGCACAAAAGTGACGCGTTCAATGGTAGGACCTTAACCCGCGGCGATCTGGACGTCAGCTTTGCCTATGATTAGATCCCTTCGGTGGACGCTGTTCACGTTTCTGGTTCTCGTTGCCCGGGTCCCGATCGAGGCGCAGTCCACCAGCGGCAGCATCTCGGGCACCATCACCGACTAATCACGTGCGGTCCTCCCGGGCGTGGCGATCGAGGTGGTCAACACCGACACCGGCGCGAGTCGAACCCCCGTCACCGACGACGCCGGCCCGGCAGATGCAGTTTGGAGTGAGCTGCTGTTCTGATCGGCTGGCTCATTGCCACGGCCATCAGCACACGGATCACAAGGTCACGAGGACCACAAAGGAGCGCCCAAGGAGGTGCCTTCCAGGTGTTCTTCGTGGCAACCATTGGGATCAGGGAATCGGGCGTCACCCGGTCAGTCCGGGCCGCACGAAATGATCGACCCAGACGCTCGGGCAATCAGGTTGCCACGGGCGCCCGATGCTCATAGGCTGTCTCACCGGCGCGCGAACTCCGTCATGAGCCACACGCCGTCGAACTCGCCGAAACACGCGTGGTAGTCGTCCGGGCTTCGAATCAGCGACTCAGCAACGAAAGCCTGACGGCCGTTCGGTAGCGGACGCGATTGGGCCCCGTGGTGAACGTGCCACCCAACCGGAGCAGCGCCTCGAGCGAAGTCCAGTCTTGATGCTCTTCGCCCCCTAGTTGTATCGGCGGCGGTCCGTACGGTGACGGTCACCACGCAACTGTCCGCCCACACCGTGCGCGAATCGTAGACCTTGTAGCCGTCGCCACGAGCGCGTTGCGCGACCCGTCAGCACGCCGGCGACCGCGACCGACTGCTGATGCGGCTGCGCCGGCGGCACGCGGCCGGGGCTCATCTGGCACCCAGCGAGCCCAGCCCCGGCTGCATGTTCCTCCTGCGGTCGAAATGCTTGTGTTGAGACCCACGCACTACAGACCTCGCTCGAACTTCGTCAGCAGCCACTGACCGTCGAAGTTCGCGAAGCAGGCATGATAGTCGCGGTCGCCCCACAGCAGATCGTCCGCAATGAATCCGTATCGCCCGTTCGGCAGATACACACCCTGCCAGACGATCGGGCCGCCGGATTCGTCTCGCGCGTCCCTGTCATCCACCGGTAGCAGCTCGTAGCTGACGCGTGCGATCACCGCAGCCTTGATGCTCGGGGACCGCCTTACGGCTACATTCCTGCCGATCACCACCCACGGATAGGCCTCTCCCATTTCCGACAGCAAAGGGGACGCCCGCGGATACCTGACGTAGGCATAGGGGGCACAGAACTCTCGGCGACCATGCACGGCGCCTTCGCTGGTGGTAAACGCACCGCCGTGAGAGATCGTGCGCTCCAATTCGCGCCACACCCAAGCTTCCTCGCGTCCAGCGATCTCCTGAGGACTGAGCCTGAGAAACTCTACAAAGGACCGATTCCTCAATTCCGGTTGGATCATGGTGACGACCCGGCCGGCGTCCCGGGCCGCCAGCGCCCGTAGAAACGCCTCTCGGTATTCCAAGAACGTCAGCTCCAGGCCGCCCTCGTCCACAGGCGAGAGCCTGAGAGGCGTATAGCCTCTCGGGCCCTGCTCAGCGATTCGCCCGTGCCCACTGGTTCCCCCGAAAACCACGATCACGCCAGCCACGACCATCAACCCTGCCACGATACCGCGAGACCTGATTCCCGTCGAAATACGACCAGAGCGTCGTGACCGTCTGCGCATCCCGCACCTGTGTGCCGGTTGCCAGGCTCCGAACGACCACCTCATACCAGTCGTCCCGATAGATGCCCTGCTCTTGGCCGATCCGGCGCTCATCACTCTGGAACCGGTACCGCACCGACACGTCGGTCGTGCCCGGCGCGACGCGGAACCGGCGCATCGCGCTCTGCGCACCCAGCCGGTTCTTGGTATCGAGCGCCAGATCCCAATCGCTCGCCATCCGGGTCGTCGCGGCCACCCCCATCTCAGTCTCGATCGCCGCCGGACCACCGGTGGTCAGCAGCGCCTCATCGCCGGGCGGGCGCACCACACAGTCGGGACATGCGATCAGCGGCTGCGACGCCTCCGCATGGTCGACCGTGTAGGCGGTGCTCGTCCCGACCGTCCAGCCGCTCAGGCCCTGGCTGAAGTCGTTGTTCGCCAGATCCAGTCGGACGGTCACCGCCGTCT
>JACDBQ010000910.1 GCA_013694845.1 Acidobacteriota bacterium | reverse complement strand
GCTCCTTGATGGGCGCACAGTGTACGCGAATTCCCAGTCGCGCGTACGCGACCGCCGGCGCTGGCTCGAGCCGCGTCCAGCCGTGAATACAGAAGCAGGCGCGTGGCACGCGCCTTGACCAGGCTGCAGTCATGAAGTTCGGGGAGCCGCCATGCAGACATTCGTCCAGGACCTGAGACACGCCAGCCGCCCGCTTCTGAAGCACCGCGGATATCTGGCGACCGCCCTGCTGACGCTCGCGCTCGGCATCGGGTTCACCACGGCGACGTTCAGTGTGATCAACGCGGTTCTTCTTCGGTCGCTTCCCTACCGGGAGCCCGACCGGCTGGTGCGGCTTCTCGAACGGAACCTGCCGCGGTTCCCGCGCTTCTCGGTGTCGCCGGGGCATTACCTGTTTTGGCGGGATAACGCGACGGCGTTCGAAGGCATCGGTGCCTGGGCGACGTAGTCCGCGAACGTCGACATCACCGCGGCGATCCTCAGCGAATCCGGGCCGACCGGGTGACGGTGAACCTGCTGCCGCTGCTCGGTGTGCGACCCGCCATCGGCCGGACCTTCGAACCGGCCGACCAGCAGGGTGAACGTCCACGAGTCGCCCTCCTGTCGCATTTCGCCTGGCAGCACCGCGTCGGCGGCGTGGCGGATGTCGTCGGGCGGACGATCCGGATGGACCGCCACCCGGTGACGATCGTCGGCGTGATGCCCGCGAGCTTCCGGTTTCCCTCGACCGAGACCGAGATGTGGGTTCCACTAGTGTTGTCGCCCGACGAACGACGATCGTTCGGCAGCCATTTCATGTCGGCGATCGGCCGTCTGAAGCCGGGCGTTACGCTGGCAGACGCGGCGGACGAAATGAAGCGCGTCGCCGACCGCCTCGTCGAGTTCAATCCCCCGAGCCGCGGATGGGACGTTCTTCTCTTCGACCTGCACGACTACACCGTGGACGGCGTGAGGCAGTCGCTCTATGTGCTGCTCGGCGCCGTGGCCTTCGTTCTGCTGATTGCCTGCGCGAATGTCGCGAACCTTCTGCTCGCGAGAGGCGCGGCCCGCCCCCAGGAGCTGGCGATCCGGTCCTCGATCGGCGCGACCAGGGGGAGGCTGCTGCGGCAGCTCGCCGTGGAGCAACTGGCGCTGGCGTTGGCGAGCGCACTCGCCGGCGTGCTGCTGGCTGCCTGGCTGCTTCGGGTGCTGCTCGCCATGCTGCCGGAGGCGCTGCCGGCTCACGTCGTCGTCGGTCTGGACGCGCGTGTCCTCGGCTTCGCCCTTCTGCTGGCCGTGTTCACGCCAGTGGTGTTCGGGCTGCTGCCGGCGATTCATGCTTCACGCCCTGATCTGCGGACCCTGATGTCGGGCGGCGGGCGGCAGGGGACTGCGATCCCCGCAAGGCGGATGCGGAACGGCCTCGTGGTCGCGGAGATCGCGCTGGCGATGACGTTGCTCGTGGGAGTGGGCCTGCTGATCCGGAGTTTCGCGAAGCTGACGACCCAGTCGCCCGGTTTCAACGCCGAGAGGGCGCTGCTTGCGGGCGTCAGCCTGCCGACCGACAAATATGCGACCGGGGAGCCGCGTGAGCGATTCCTCGCCGAGTTTCTCGAGCAGGTTGGAAGGCTGCCCACCGTCGCCGCGACCGGCATTTCGATGCCCATGCCGATGGTGAACGACTTCAACTCGTCCTACGAGATCGAGGGCGACCCGCAGACGGGGGATCAGCGGCCGGTGACGCTCTTCTACGCGGTGACGGGCGGCATCGGGATGCCATGCAGATCCCGTTGTTGAAGGGGCGCTTCATCACCGATACGGATCGGCGCGGGGGGCACCGGGTGGTCGTGATCAACGAAGCGCTCGCCGAGCTGCACTTCAAAGGGGTGGATCCGATCGGCCATCGGATGCGGGTCGGACAGGGAAACGAGTTTGAATGGCGTGAGATCGTCGGGGTCGTCGGCACCGTGAAGCAGACCGGACTCGACGAGCGTCCGCGCGCGCAGGTCTACGAGCCCTACCTGCAGCATCCCTACTTCTCCACGTTCTCTCTGGTGGTGCGGACCACAGCCGGTCCACCCACGGCGGTCGTGCCCGCCCTGCGTGCGGTGCTCGGTGCGATCGATCCCGAGTTGCCGCTGGCGCGCGTCCGCACGCTCGAGGAGCTCGTGGGTGTGACTGTGCGTCCGCAGAAATTCTCGGTGACGTTGATCGGCGCCTTCGGTGGGGCGGCATTGCTCCTGGCAGCGATTGGCGTTTACGGGGTGATCGCCTATACGGTTGGCCTGCGCCGGCAGGAGTTTGCCATCCGGGTGGCGCACGGCGCGCGCGCGCCCGACATCCTGCGCCTGGTGTTGCGCGGGGCCGCCGGGATGGCCCTGGCCGGCATTGCCATCGGCGTGGCCGCCGCCTGGTTGATGCGCAGCGTCGTGCAGAACCTGTTGTTCGACGTCTCGGGGGAGGACCCGGCGACCTACGCGGTGGTTGCCGTGGTGCTCGGCGCCACCGCGCTCGCGGCCAGCGCCATTCCGGCGTTCCGGGCCACACGCGTCGATCCAGTGGAAGCCCTGCGAGGGAACTGAGGGCGGAGACCCGGAAACGGGATTCAGGTCAGCCCGCGAGCGCCCGAGGCCAGACAGGTGCGCACGGTCTCGAGCAGTTGGTCGGGAGAGATGGGCTTGCGCAGAAAGCAATCGACCTTCAGATCCTTTGGATCGATCGCCGATCCGGTGATGACGACAATCGGAATCTGACGGGTCACCGCGTGCGCCGCGATCTCCTGGCGGACGGTGATCCCGCTCAGGACGGGAAGCACGAGGTCCAGGATCACGAGATCCGGAGGGCTGTGATCGATCCGGCGCAGCGCTTCGAATCCGTCGCCAGCTTCGACGACGTTGTATCCGGCCAGGACCAGCGCTGTGCGGACCAGCCGCCGCAGCGCCTCGTCGTCCTCCACGACCAGGATCGTCTGCCGCTCGGGCATTCCTCGAATATAACCCCGTTCCGCGGTCCTGATCTCAGCCATGACGCGCCAACGCTCAGCACACTCCGTATTTTCCTTGTTGAGCTAGGGCTCATCCGTGTAAACTCTCAGAACGCGTGCACGTCGCCCGCGGCCCGTTCTCCTTCAATCGGCACTTATGAAATACGTATCAGGTCGCACGAGCGTCCTCGTGGCCCTGTGTCTTCTTGCGTGTCCACTGGTGCCGGCGACCGCCGGCGCGCAGACGACGGCGCTCTACGTCGACAGCCAGGCGGGGGATCCCATCGGGGAGGGGCAGGAGCGGACGTGGACGACGGCCGATCTGACTTTCAGGGCGTCCGGCAGCGCGAGCCGGCGCCAGGTGTCAATCGACGCCGACACACCCAACTTCTCGACGTTGTGGAGTCTGGACTTCGCTGCTCCGCTGGGCATGCAACTGACTCCCGGGGTCTATGAGAA
>JACDBQ010000909.1 GCA_013694845.1 Acidobacteriota bacterium | reverse complement strand
AGGTAGACCCGGCCCTCGTGCACGACTGGTGACGACGCGGTACCGAAGTCCAGGTAGATCTGCTGCGGCGGCCACTGCTTCTTCCAGAGTGGTTTGCCGTCCATCGAGAAGACGAAGAGTCCGACGTTTTGTCCAAACGACGCGTAGATCCGTTCACCATCGGTGAATGGCGTTTCGGACGCGAAGGTGTTCTTGCGATGACGTCCGCCGCCGGGGAGGGTCTTGATCGCCTCGCGTTCCCACTTCACCTTCCCGGTCTTCGCATCGAGCGCATAGAGCATGTACTGCAGTTCCGAGGCCTCGCCGGGCATCTCGTTGTCGCGCTCCTGCAGCTTCTTCTGGAGCTCGGCGCCGGTGATCCCCTGCGCCTGGAGCTCGGCGATGTAGTCGTTGCCGAAGAGGCCGGTCGACGGCTGCTTGAATGCCCTGGTCCCCACCGCAGACGTCACGTAGACGGTGTCGTTCCATACGATCGGTGAGGACCATCCGTTGCCCGCCAGCGGCACCGCCCATTTCACGTGCTGCTTGTCGCTCCACTGATCGGGCAGCGTGGCCCTGGGGGCGACCCCGGTCATCCCATGCCCGCGGAACCCGGGCCAGGTGGTCTCCGGGGCCGGCGGCGCTGCGACAACGGTCGCCACAGCGGCGAGGACGACGAGCAGGACGTGGCGGGAGGTCAGGGTCATGGTTGGTCGGTGGTCGTTAATCGCTAGTCGCTGATCCCTAATCCCTGATCGCTGATCGCTAATTTTTATTGAATATCAGCGCGTAGTGGCCCGGCACTATACCATTCTCGCGTTCTCGCGAGAGGCCCGCGGCGGCGGCGAGCGGCACGAGCTCCTCGACATCGATGCCAACCATCCTGGCGCCGGCCTGTTCCCTGGGAAGATCAACGATCAGCAACACGCCCCCTGGCTTGAGCGACGCATGGATCGACTTGAGCATCGCCTCGCGATGGTCGAAAAAGCTGAACGCGTAAATCACCGCGACGGCATCCAGTGAGGCGGGCTCGAATGCGGTGGACGAGGCGGTGCCCTGGACCGCGGTGAAATTTTTCAATCCCTCTTTGGCGGCGCGTTCCTTCATGTAGGCCACCATCCTGCCTTCGAGCTCGTTGGCGAAGACGTGGCCTTCCGGGCCGACTTTCTCGGCGATGTACCGCGACAGGTACCCGGATCCAGCGCCCACTTCGCCAACCTTCATGCCGGGCTTCACTCCCATGAGGCCCGTCATCGCGGCACGGTAGCGGAACAGGGCGCGCGACGGTTCTTCGAAGGCCGCGGCGAAGGCGGCCGCCTCCTTGGTTGCGTAATCCGCCGGCCACGGATTACGGGTCTGCGGCGCGGTCGCCTGGGCGAGCAACAGCGTGACTAAGATGGCCAGATGCATATTGGAGCGAGAGCCTATCACGCGCCTGCCGGGCCCTCCATGCGGTTGGGACGGAGCCGCGGCGCGGCGTGACGAACCGGATTCTATTTCAGGGATCCGGCGAGGCGCAGCAGAAAGACCGCCGCCCGTTTCGTCTGGGACGGGAACGTCTCGAGATCCGCTGTTTCCTTGACGGTGTGATCGTCGCGCCCCATCAGGCCGACGCCATCCAGGATCATCGGCACTTCACTGGCGACAAACGATACGTCCGCCGCGCCCGCACGGTCAGGATCCACGGCCGCCACCGCTCCCGCGCCAACGTCACGGCTCGCCTGGTCGTAGATCGCCAGCAGCTTCCGGTTGCCATCGGTTGGAGCGAGCGGCGGGTAGCCATCTTCGAAGGTGATCGTCGACTGCGAGTGCGGCAGCGAGCCCTTCACGATCGCCTGCATGGTCTCCTTCGCCCTGGCGAGCTGCTCGGCCGAGAGCGTCCGCATGTCGCCGTTGACGATCGCGTGCTCGGCGATGACATTGGTCTTTCCGAATGCCGTGGCACGCGCCTGCACCGCGTCGTGGACGATCGTCGTGCCACCGACGATCGTCCCCGGATTGAAGGTCAGGTGTGGCTCACCGGCGAGCTGTTCGCGGAAAGCGTTCAGGACGCGAGCCGCCTCGAAGATTGCGCCGGCGCCGATATCCTGGCGGAAGATCTGCGACGAGTGGGCCGGCTGCCCCTTCACTCGCAGCGTCCAGCTGCTCGTGCCGCGTCGTGAGACGACGGCTGTCTTCGGATCGCCCGGACCGTCCTCGAACCCGATCGCGGCGGCCGCGCCCTGTGCGGCCGTGACCAGCGCTTCACGCGCCACGCGCAACGGCTCGCCGGAATCTTCTTCGTCGCCGGTCATCACGACCGCGATGTTCATTGTCTTCAGCGCACCAGTTGACTGCAACGCTTTCAAGGCCTGGACGATGATGACGTTTCCGCCCTTCATGTCAATGATGCCCGGGCCCTTGGCGTAGCGCTTATCGATCCGTTCGAACTTCTGAAACGGGCTGTCGGCCTCGAAGACCGTGTCGAGGTGACCGATGAGGAGCAGTTTGCGCCCCGGTCCCGGATGCTCGGCGACCAGATGCCCGGCACGCTTGAAGGGGGCGCCATCGACCCAGCGCGTCGTGAAACCGAGCGCGTCGAGCTCCCGCCGGAAGACCATGCCAACTTCCCGCACCCCGGCGAAGTTCTGCGTGCCGCTGTTGATGTTGACCACCCGCTCGAGCAGCGCCAGCGCCGCATCGTTGTTCTTGTCGATGAAGGCGACGAGCGCGCGTTCGTCAGCGCTCTGATTCACCTGTGTCCTCACCGGCGTCGCCACGGCAGCGGTCAACACCAGACTCATCATCAGCATCAGCATTTTTCTCACGTGAACACTCCCGAGTGGTCCGGGCGGACCCCAGGGAACTATTGTACGCCGCGGAATTCGCCGCGCAGGATTGTCATTGGGCCGAAGGTTGGTTGGCCGAGCTGTCCTGCATTGACGCCGATCGTCCCCTCCAGGTGGTAGGCCAGCGGCTGCCGGTTGGCGGCGCGCCGGACGACATCTGCCAGGCCGGGCAGGTCCGAGAAGCTGACCGAGAGATCGATGGGAATGACCGTCTGCTCGGTTGCGCGAAGAGGCAGCCCGAGTGGGAAGTCGACGGCCGCGGCGCGAGCGTCTTCGATCCGCAGCGTGCCGCGTAGAGTGCCGAGCGTCAGCGAAAACGCGTTCGGGTTGGTGACGCGCGTCCACAACCGCACGCCGGCGCCGCCGAGCGGCTGTGACCTGCTCGGGCCAAGGATTCGTATCTCTGCCTGCTGTCCAGGCGCCTGCTCGAACCGCGGGGCCTGCACGAACGCGCGAAGCTGCTCCAACGCAGCGCAGGCGGTCAGGCTCAGAGCCAGCAGAGCGACGACGACGAGTCTCGGGAGGAGGGACCGGTGCATCGCGGTGGCTCGTGCAAGAAACGCCCCGTTTTTCGGAGGGGCGTATGACAACCGCTGGCCTCGATCACTCGAGCCGCGCCGTGGCCTCCAGCCCCATCTGGACTGCCGTGAAGGTCCACTCGTCGGCCAGTTCCGCGATCCGCTTGTCGGTCGATCTGAAGTTGTGCGATCCGCCCGTTTCGACGCGGATCAGCACAGGTCTGTCGCAGCCCTGTGCGGCCTGAAGCGCGGCGGCGAATTTAAACGAGTGGCTTGGCACCACGCGGTCATCGTGGTCCGCGGTTGTGATCAGGGTGGCGGGATAGCAGGTGCCGGGCTTCAAGTTATGCAGCGGCGAGTACGTCCACAGCGTCGGAAACTGTGCCGGGTCCTGCGCGGTGCCGTACTCCGTGACCCAGGCCTGGCCCCCGGTGAAGCGGTCGTAGCGCAGCATGTCCATGACGCCGACCGCAGGCAGCGCGACGGCGAAAAGATCGGGACGCTGCTCCATGACCGCGCCCACGAGCAGGCCGCCATTGGAGCCGCCCATGATCCCGAGGCGGGCCGGCGACGTGTAGCGCTCCTTCACGAGCAACTCGGCGATCGCGATGCAGTCGTCGAACACGTTCTGCTTCTTCTCGAGGATCCCCGCCTGGTGCCACGCCTCGCCATACTCGGCCCCGCCGCGCAGGTTCGCGGTGATCCAGATGCCCCCGAGATCCAGCCACGCCGGCACGTCGGGACGGTATCCCGGCATGATGCTCACCGAGAAGCCGCCGTACGCGTACAGCATGGTCGGGTTGTTGCCGTCCTTGGCAAGCCCCTTCCGTGCCGTCAGGAAGAATGGGACCCGTGTGCCGTCCTTCGAAATCGCGAACGACTGAATCGTCTCGTACCGATCGACGTCGACCGGCGGCTTTGCCGCCTCGAACCCGGTGCTCGTCCCCGATGAGATGTCGTAGGCGAAGACCGTGGTCGGATAGAGGTGCGACGTGAACGCGTAGAACAGCAGGTCGGAGTCTTCGCGCCCCATGAATCCGGACAGCGACCCCACGGCCGGCAGCGCCACGTTGCCGCGCGACCTCCCTCCGAGGTCGAACATCGCAAGACGACTGTTCACATCGACCAGGTACTCGATGAACATCCGGCCCCCGGCCAACGTCGCGTTCTCGATGGCGTGCGGTGACTCCGGGACGATCGTTCGCCACGACGCCGGATCGACGTCATCGAGATCGACCGCGATGATCTTCCGATTGGGCGCGAGCCGATCGGTGCGCAGGAACACTGTCGACCCCTGGCTCCCGATCGGCGCAAACTCCGCATCGTCTGCCTCGACTATCGGACGAACGGCGCCGCCGAGGTGCGGCTTCTCCGGATCGCGCAGGTCCACGCAGTAGAGACGATTGTTGTTGTCGGAGCCCTTCGAGGTGGCGATGAGAAGGTACCGCCCGTCTTCCGTCAACGTCGCGGTGACGAACCAGGCCGGGTTGGCCGTATTCGTGAAGATGAGACGATCCTGCGTCTGCGGTGTGCCGATGACGTGGTAGTAAAGCGCGTGACCCGAAAGCGCGGCCTCGCGCACCTTGCCTGCCGGCGGTTCGGGGTAGCGCGAGTAGAAGAATCCTTTGCTGTCCTTCGTCCACGAGAGACCGGAGAATCGCATCCAGTTCACCTCGTCCGCCAGATCCTGCTCGGTCCTGAGGCTGCGGATCTTGATCGTCTGCCAATCGGCGCCGCCCCTCGCAAACGCATAGGCGAGATGCCGCGTGTCAGGCGAAGGAGCGAAAGTCGCCAGTGACGTCGTCGCGTCCGGCCAGATCAGATTGGGATCCATGACCAGCGTCGGCGGAGCCGTGAGCCTCTCACGCATGTAGAGCGGCGATTGCAGCTGCAACCCGGTATTCATCCGGTAGAACAGCCGTCCGCCTTCGATCAGCGGGATGTTCGTCTTGGGAAAGTTCCAGAGACGTTGAATGCTGCGCCTGAAATGGGCGCGAATCGGCTGCTGGGCGAGGTATCGATCCGTCACGCCGTTCTGCACGGCTACCCAGTCGGCTGTGTCTTTTGACTCGAGATCCTCGAGCCAGCGATACGGGTCCGGCACCCTGGTGCCGTGGTAATCGTCCTCGACGGCCACCGCGCGGGTAGGCGGATACTGAACCTTTTGTGTCAGAACGCTCCCTCGCTGCTGAGTGCTACTTCCCATGCATCTGACGCATCGCCTGCTGGAGTTGCGTCAGTAACCCGTCGGACCCGGTGAAGGTGCCCTGGGGATAATCCGCGTAGCGCAGCATGCCGGCGTAGATCACATCGCTCTGGTACAGGTGGACGCCGAGGCCGGCGAGATACTGCAACTTCAGGTTGCGGTCGCGGTTGATCGTTGCGTCAGCGAGCCACGGCTGGAGCTGTTGCTTGTTGCCCGCAAAATTTGCGAACAGATCGACGGCGTTGTACATGCCGACTTCAGCCAGCGACTGTGCGATCGGCTGGTATTCAGGGCGCGCCAGCTTTGCCTGGATCTCGTCGAGGTTGATCACCGTCGGGTCGACCTGACCGAGCAGGACCATGTCATAACCGGCGCCGTTGTTCGTGTTGCCGAATATCATCCCGTGGGGGAATGCCTCCAAAAAGGTCGCCACTTCACTTTTGACGGCTTCAGTGTTGCTCTCGTAGAGCTGGACGAAGAGCGTCACCACACCACCCGGGTTCAGCCGCTCCTTCACGGTCTCGAAGAACTCGCGCGAATAGAGCATCGCGGCTCCCTTGACCCACGGGTCCAGCGGGTCAGACGTGATCGCGTCGAACTTTTCGTCCGTCGTCATCAGGTAGTGGCGCGCGTCGTCGATGTGGATGCGCGTTTTCGGGTTGGTCACGACACTGAAGTTGTGGCCGGAGAAATACTTCGAGACGACGCTCGGGACCAGGGGTTCGATCTCGGCGATCGTCAGCTTGGTGACGGCGGGGTCGATGGAGACGGCGCCGGCGGTCACGCCCGCGCCGCAGCCGATGACCAGGGCGTTCTGCGGATTCCTCGGAATGAGAGTCGTCAGGTGGCCGAGCATGCGTTGCAGCCGCATGTCCTGCGGTTCACTGGAGGCCTGCACTTTGCCGGCGTTGTGATAGTTGAGCACTCCGTTCGAGAGGCGGGTCACGGCCACCGAGGCGTTCCAGCCCTCGCCCACGTAGATGACGTCGCCCTCGCCGGTGCGCGTCGCGGTATAGCGACCGTAGGCCACGAGGTCTCCGGGAACCCCCTTGACCGTGCGCGCGAGCAGGACGGCACCGGCCATGGCGGCCGCGAGCAGCAGCGTGGCGGCAAACTGCACCCTGCGCTTCCTTGAATCCTCGTCGACCAGCGCGGCATCCAGGGCAAGCAGCGCCGAGATCGCCGATACGATGATCATCGCCTGTTGTGAGCGTTGCGATCCAAGCCAGATCGTCAACAGCAAACTGCCGCCGACTGCGCCGGCGATGGCGCCAAGGGTATTGGCGGCATACACCCCGCCGACCAGCCGGGCCGGATCCTTGCGGCCTTGCGCGACCGAAGCAAGGGCCAGCGGGAAGCTCGCGCCCCACAGCATCGCAGCCGGCAGCATCGCCCACATCGCACGAACGAAATCGAGCTGGAACGTGTACCAGATCCCGGCGGACGTCGCGTTGATCGAGGGGTTGATCGGCCAGTACGGCAGCGACTCGGTGAGCATATACGACGTCCACGTCATCGCCGCGCAGAGGAGCATCTGGCACCATCCGAGTGCCAGGCGCGGGCGCGCCGTCCGTCCGGCGATACTGGAACCGACGCTGCTGCCGATCCCGAGGCCGAACAGGAACACGGCGAGGATGAGGGAGAACGTGTAGGTGGTGGCGCCGAAGAGTAATGACAGGGTCCTGGTCCACAGGACCTCGGACCCGAGGGCTGTCAGCCCCGACAACCCGATCGCAGTGTAGATGGCCCATGCGCCCGGCGCCCGGACGATCTTCCCCGCCTCCTCCGGCGACCCGTCATACTCTGTCCGTCCGGCGAGGGTGATCGCGATCCCGCCGACCAGCAGGTTCAGCGCGACCGCGACGTAGGTCGCAATCGCCATGTCGTGCACGCGGAGCAGGTAGAACCCGGCGAGGAGGCACCCAAGCACACCGCCCGCGATGTTGCCGCCGTAGAAGAAGCCGAGCCACGACATCCCTTCCGGCGTGGACTTCACCCAGCGTGAAATGGCCGGCAAGGTCGCGCCCATCAGCAGCGTGGGGGGCAGCAGGCAGATCGCCGCCGCGATCCCGCGCAGGACCAGGCCGGCGATGCCGGTCGTGCCGACCGACGTGTAGGCACTGCTGAACAGCGGCATGCCGAACAGGATCATCAGGCCAAGCGCGCCGATCCCGAGCTCCAGGTAGCCGTAGACCCGCAGGGGATGCTGTTCGGCACCGATGAACCTGGGCAATAACAGGCTGCCGAGGCACATTCCGCCCATGAAGGTGCCGAGCAGCACCCCAAGGGAGAGGGCAGAGGATCCGATGACGAGTTGCAGAAGCTGGAGCCAGACGATCTCGTAGATCAGCGCGGCGCAGCCGCTGCCCACGAAGAGCAGCAGCAGCGCCGGCATGTGCCGGCGCGGAGCCATTCAGGGAAACCTCGTAACGGGAAGAGAATTCAGGATGTTACCTGATTTGATACGCCTCTCGCATGGCTAGCGTTTATCCTTCGTCACCGGCGCGATGCGGACAGCGCGCTGCTTGCC
>JACDBQ010000829.1 GCA_013694845.1 Acidobacteriota bacterium | reverse complement strand
GGGGGGCGATGGAAGCGACCGCGGGCGTGCGAGGCGTCGGGTCGCCGGGCGCGTGGGGCGTGAGATCCTTCCACACGGGCACACCGCTGATCGTGAGCTTGCCGCCATAGTTGCTCTGGACGAGCGCTCCCACCGTGTAGGTCTCCTCACCCTGCCGGACCGTTCGCGACGACGTGCCGATGCCTCCCTTCCAGCCGAACGCGACGGTGCCGGTCCCGGCGCCGACGCCGCCTTCGTCAACGACGCCGGTTCTCGCCCCCGAGACGGCCGCGAGAACGTGCTCGCGCGTGACGTGCAGACCACGGATGTCGTTGAGGCTGCCGTCGTTGGTTTCCCCGACCAGTGCGTTCACGGAGCGGACGTTTTCGTTGCCCGCCTGCGACATGGTCCAGCGGACGACCGCATCGAGCGCAATCCCAACCGACAGCGTATTCGTCAGCACGATCGGCGACTCGATCGTGCCGAGCTCTTGGACCTGCGCTGAGCCCGCCAGCTTCCCGAAGGCATTCCCGACGAACACCGCGCCGGGCACTTTGTCTCTGAAAAGGTTGCGGCCATGCGGCAGGACGGCGGTGACGCCGGTTCGGACGTTGTCTCCCTGCACGATGGTTGTGTGTCCGACGAGGACGCCCGCCACATCGGTGATCGCGTTCAGCGGGCCAGGCATCATGGACCCGGGCGCGATCCCCAGGTCGCGCGCACGGGGGCGCGACTGCGGAGGCAGCGATCCGCCCGCCAGGGCGAGCAGTGCCAACGACACGAGAGCTAGACGCATGATGAGGCTTATTATCTGGTGGCGCCGGGGTCCCGCACCCCGGACCCGCAATCCGGACCCTATAATACGTCCCGTGACGATCTCCTTTGCGTGTACCGTTCGGGTGCCGGTCGTCTCACGGCAGATTGCCGGCAACGTCCACCCGCGCTGCACGACCGACCCTCACCAGAACGTTGACGACGCTACCCGGGTTGTTCAGACGTTGCTTGCGTCAGTGACGGGGGGTTGACCATGTGGCGTACTCAGACCTCTCCCGATCCGCTGACCGTCCGGATCACCAGGCTCCACCCGGCCGCGGACCTGCCTCAATATCAATCCGCCGAGGCTGCCGGATTCGATCTTGCCGCCTCCGAAGACGTGACCGTGGAACCGGGCCGCGTGGCGCTCATCCCAACGGGCCTCGTCATCAAGGTGCCCCTGAGAATGTTTCTCGGCATCTTCGCCAGAAGCAGCACGCCCTTGAAGCGCGGGTTGATGATTGCCAATGGCGTGGGCGTCATCGACCCGGACTACTGCGGTGCCGACGACGAAGTCAAGATCGCCGTGATGAATTTCACCGACGCCGCGGTGACTGTGCGAGCCGGCGATCGGATTGCGCAGGGGATTCTGCTCGAGGCGCCCAGGGTGATCTGGACCCAAGCCGAGGCCGATGGCAGTTCCCGCGGCGGATTCGGGAGCAGCGGATGAGTCAGCTTGCGCGTCGGACCTCTTTCCAACAGGGGATCGCGGTCAGGAACGTGTACCCCACGCGCTCGTAGAACCCTTGCGCCGTCGCCCGGCTGTCCAGATAGACGCGTGGGAGCCCTGCAGCCGACGCGAGAGCTTCCACTGACGCGAGGAGCTCACGTCCGTATCCCTGCCCCTGCTCGCGCTCGTCGGTCACCAGGTCATCGACGAACAGGTGCGGCCCGCGCGACAGCGTGTGCGCGTGCCGGATTCCGGCCAGGGCGACGAGCCGTTCATTCGCGAAACCGCCGATGAGCCGGTATCCATCTGCGTGCTGACGCCGTAGCTCGTCAACGAAAGTGGCGCTGGTGATTCGATCCCGCAGTTGGGCCATGAGCGGGAATGCCGTCCTCAAATCGTGGTCGCTGTCCAGTTCTCGTATCGTCAGCATCGTCAAATATCCTGTTATTGCGGGATGATCCGTGGCACGCCGATTGTTTTCCAAGTACCACCGGCCGAATGGCCTTCGAC
Organism: Acidobacteriota bacterium; assembly: GCA_013694845.1. Taxonomy (GTDB): domain Bacteria; phylum Acidobacteriota; class Vicinamibacteria; order Vicinamibacterales; family 2-12-FULL-66-21; genus JACDCA01. Next base: position 715 of record JACDBQ010000829.1, on the reverse strand, counting down.
AGGGAGAGACACCAATGCGCACGTTACGCCAGTTCGTCGCCGGATTGCTGATGGCCGTTATGGCCGTGGCGGTTCCCGGAGCGACTCAAAGCAAGACCGAGGGGGAGGAATTCAGCGCCATCCTCACGAACATCAGCAACGTGGGCAACGCGGGGCTCAGCCCGGTCACGATCCGGATCAGTCGCTGGACACCGGAGAAGGAAAATGAGCGGCTGCTCGGCACCCTGCGTGACAAGGGCCAGGACGCGTTTCTGCGGGCCTTGCTGGGCGTGAAGCCGGTCGGCTCCATCGCGACCCCGTCCTCCCTGCGTTACAACTTCTTTTACGCCGCGGAGACACCAACCGAAGAACGCGGACGCCGCATCATGCTGATCAGCGATCGGCCGATGCAGATGGCCGAGCGCATCGGAGGGTCGCCCAGCCGGGACTATCCGTTCACGGTGATCGAGTTGCGTCTCGACAAGGATGGGAACGGCACGGGCACGCTTGCACAGATGGCGCAGTTGCGCCTGATCGGCAACTTCCTGGGCATCGAGAACCTGGCCAGTGGACCGATGAAGCTCGGCGAAGTAAAAAAGGTGAAGTAGCTGCAACGTTCAGGCGGGCGTCTGCCTACCTGATCCGGAACAACGTGATGTCGTCACGGCCGACTGCGAGCCGTTCGAGTGACGGAGTGGCCAGCGCGCGACGAAGCGTCTCGCCGCCGTCGGATCCG
>JACDBQ010000803.1 GCA_013694845.1 Acidobacteriota bacterium | reverse complement strand
TCAGGGATGCGGGGTCCGGGGTGCGGGGTGCGGGGTCCGGAGTCCGCACCCCGGACCCCGGATCCCTGATTCTGAACTTCCGATACTCCGAGCGCTTCATCCGGCCGTCTTCACACACCACCATCGACGCGACGGTCTCGCTGCCTTGGATGGTGGAGATATCGAAGCACTCGATCCGTCGCGGCAGCGACGGCAGGCCGAGGACGGAGCGGAGCGTCTCGAGCGCATCGTAATTGGACGCAACATTCTCGTTGAAGCGGGACTGGTACGCGACGGCGGCGTTGCGGGCCGCCAAGTCGAGCAGCCCCCGCTTTTCACCGCGCCGGGGCACACAGATGCGGACCCGGCGTGCGGCCGTTCCCGAGAGCCAGCTCTCGATCATCTCGGTGTCGGCATCGCTGAACGCGACCGGCAGATGAACCTCCGGTGGCGCCACCCGGTCCGCATAGAACTGCTGCAGCGCCGCCTGGACGACATCCCCTTCGTCGAGGGTCGGCTGCAGCTTGCCTCCCACTTCGGCGTTCTCCGTAACCAGCTCCAGCCGCTCGACGACTCGTCCACCTCGAACCTGAAAAATCTGGACGACCGCCCCGGCCGGCCCCACCTTGACCCCGAAGGCGTCGCGGTCGCCCAGTTCGGCGGTCGCCATCTTCTGCTGCCGGGTCTTGAGCGTCTCGATGGTGCGGATCGCATCCCGCAGCTGCGCCGCCCGCTCGAAGTGTTCCTCGACGGCCGCCTGCGCCATGCGCTCCTTGAGCGTGACGACGAGCTCGTCGTTCCGCCCCTCCAGAAACAGGCGGGTGTGCGTCACCGAGACGCGGTACGCGTCTGCGCTACAGAGTTCGCGGACACACGGCGCCACGCAGCGCTTGATGTCGTATTCCAGGCACGGCCGGCCGCGACCACCGGTGATCGCCTCGCTGCACGACCGCATCCCGAACAACTTGTGGGTCAGCGACATCGTCTTGCGGGCCAGCGACGCCGGCAGGAACGGCCCGGCGTAGAAGTGCTCGTCCTTTTCGACCCGCCGCGCCACGAGCACTCGTGGAAACGCCTCGCCGATCGTGACCTGGAGGTAGGGATAATTCTTGTCGTCGCGCAGCAGGATGTTGTACTTGGGCCGGCGCTGCTTGATCAGGTGATTCTCGAGCGCGAGGGCTTCGACGACCGAGTCGGTGACGATGACTTCGAGGCGTTGCGCTTCGTTCAGAAGGGCGTCGAGCCGCGGGCTCATCCCGCGGGCTCCCAGGTAGGACCGGACGCGGTCCCTGAGCACCTTGGCTTTGCCGACGTACAGGGTTTCTCCGACCCCGTTGAGATACAGGTATACGCCGGGTTGCTCCGGCAATCGGGCAATCTGGGCCTTGAGGTCCTGAATCGGCATGCAGTAGACTGCGATTTTTACGCGAACTTGAACCTTTCATTATATCGCGCCGCCAACGGAGGCCCGACTCGTCCATGACCTTCACCGGCCTCATCGGGCACATCTGCATGGTCCCGCTGCGCGCGATCATCGGCGCATGCGTCGCGCTGCGGATTCACCCGAACATCCTGACGTTTGTCGGCGTGCTGATCAACGTCGCCGCCGCCGTCGCGCTCGGCCAGGCGCGATTCATCACCGCCGGTTTCATCATGATCGTGGCCAATATCTTCGACTTCATCGATGGCAAGGTCGCGCGCGAGCTGCAAGCCGAGACGAAATTCGGCGGGTTCTGGGACTCGGTGATCGACCGTTTCTCCGATATCGCGCTGTTTCTCGGGTTGATCTACCTGTATTCGACGCGCGGACGCACTGACTACGTGATGATCGCGGCGATTGCGATGATGTTCGCCATCATGACCAGCTACACCCGCGCCCGGGCTGAATCGCTGATCGCGAAGTGCAAGGTCGGGTTCATGGAGCGGCCGGAACGAATCGTCCTCTTCATGATCGGCGCTTTCACCAACCGAATGGCGGCCGTGATGTGGGTCATCGGCGTGCTCTCGGTCTTTACGGTGGCGGACCGGATCATCTACACCTATCGCGAGCTGCGCGACGCCCCGCCGGAGCCGGCATCGTGAAGACGCTCACGCTGCCGGCACGGATCCTCTGGAACGCGTTTTTCTGGACCTATGAGCGGGCGACCTGGCAGTACGACCTGATGGTCATCGCGATTCTCGCGTTCGTGTGGCTCACACCCCCGGACTGGCTGGGAGACCCGATGGCGTCAGGAACAGGTCCGATCGGGTGGATGCTTGCACTGCTAGCTTCAGACATCGTCCCGTTCGTCGTGAACGCCCAGGTCCAGTGATTTGCCGGTGAAGTGAATGTCGTGTGCGGCGATCTTGTCGCGCAGCACGCGCCGTGCGGCGCCGTAGTAGCTCTCGGGGACGGTCAGTTTCCTGCCGAACTGGCGCATCCGATCGATCAACACAAGAGTCAGCTGCTCCCCTTCCCGCCACGCCAGCCCGCCGATGGTCGAGTACGGAACGAAGCCGCCATCTGACCAGATCCCCTCCTCATAGAAGCCCCGACCGATCTTGAGGCTCAGCGGCAGCGCATATCCGTAGTACACCAACATCATCGCCTCGCCAAATACACGGGTGGGATGCACCTGAAGAAAGGCGAGCTTATAGACGATCAACAGACTCAGCACGGCCCCCAGCCCGAGCAACAGACCATGGAAAGGCGGACGTTTACCAGGCCAGGTCAGGACCGCCGAGGACTTCAACCGCACGAAACGGGTGAACTGATACAGGAGACGCAGGTTCGCCAGCAGGAACCCAACGCCTAGCAGAAACAGAAGGCGGGAGAGGTCCATACAACAATGCTGAATGCTGAATGTTGAATGCTGAAGTAAGGGTGCAATGCGGAATCCGTAGGTGCAATGCAGAAACCGGAGGCCCTCCTCTTGCGGTTAGACACCGCCTGGACGCGGAGGTTTCAAAACGCTCAGCTTCAGGACCGGCCCGGAAGCCCGCGACATGGCAAAACGACCCGCGACCCCCCTTTGCCCTTAATCCTTGCCCCTTCTTTTCAGCATTCAGCATTCAGCATTGCAAGTATCGATCTCTCACTGGCCCAGCCGTGGATCGAAGCAGTTCCGGCATCGCGCTTCATACGTGCCTTGCGCGCCGACCAGGACACGCTCGCTGCTGGCGACGAGCCGCTGGGTGGATTCGCTGGTGACCCGCGCACCACGCAGATGGCCAGCGTCTTTGTGATGTACTCGGCGATCGCGAGGAGTTGGGGAATGGGTTCGAACGGCTTGCCCAGGTAATCCTGGTCGGGCCGGCAACGATGACGCGTTTGCCCTGGTCCGCCAGCGCATTGCACACGGCCGGCAGTTCGGCATCGAAGAACTGCGCTTCGTCGACACCCACCACTTCCGTGTCGGCGAGCACGCGCTCGAGCAGCTCACGCGATGACGACAGGTCTCCGAGGCGATCCGCATCTCGCTGTGCGAAATGATGTGATCCTTGGCATACCGGCTGTCGACGGTCGGCTTGAAGATCTGGACTTTCCGCCTGGCGATCTGGGCGCGGCGCAGGCGGCGGATGAGCTCTTCGCTCTTGCCGCTGAACATGCTGCCGGCGATGACCTCGATCCATCCCGAACCGGGCCGCGCCTGGGTGATGTCCATATTGAAAGTGCGATGTGCGATGTGCGATGTGCGATGTGCGACGTGCGACGTGCGACGTGCGTCGGGCTCAACCCGGGGCGCTAGGCGCGGGCGAGGTACTCGCCGGTTTCGGTGCTGATCCGGATCGTGTCGCCTGGGTTGATGAACGGCGGCACGTTGACGACGAGTCCGGTCTCGACGGTGGCGGGCTTGATCTGGTTGCTGGCAGTGGCTCCTTTGATCCCCGGGACGGTATCGACCACCTTCAGATCCACGGTGACGGGAAGCTCGATGCCGACGGGCTCGCTGCCGTAGAACTCCACCGCGATGGTCGACTCGGGCATGATGTAGTTGACCGAGTCCCCCAGCGCTTCCGTCGACATGTGCATCTGCTCGTAGGTCTCGGTATCCATGAAGTGATACGAGTCACCGTCCTTGTACAGATACTGCATCTGCCGCTCGTCGAGGACAGCGCGATCCACGGTGTCTTCGGATCGCAGCTTCTGGTCCGACAGCGAGCCGCTGCGGATGTTGCGGAATCGTACCCGGACGAACCCGCGCAGGTTGCCCGGCGTGACGTGCTGCAGCTCGAGGACGCGGAACAGATCCTCGCCGATCTTGATCAGCATCCCTTTCTTCATTCGAGTGGCTTGTAGTGAACTCATCGTGACCCCAAAACCTACGAATCGTATACCATCGAAGCTATGCCTGTGAATCCGTGGCGAGATCTGCGGGCCTGGCAGGAACGGCTCGAACGGCTGTCCTCCCACCATGCCGAAAGTTGGACCCCGCCCATCGACGTGTACGAAACACCTGACCGCTACGTCGTCGCCGCCGAACTGCCGGGCCTCGCACGCGAAGAAATCGAGCTCGCCATGGCAGACTCGCGATTGACGATCCGCGGCCAGCGGACCGCGCAGGGAACCGACGACACCCACTATCACCAGGTCGAACGCGGCCACGGCGCGTTCTCGCGCACGTTCGAGTTCAACGACAAGATCGACCTGGATGCCGTCACGGCGGACCTGGCGAGCGGCGTACTCACCGTCACGCTGCCCAAGATGCCCCCGACGCCGCGGCGCAAGATCGACGTCCGATGAAAACAGCGAGTGCCACCATGCGGCGCATCATCGTTTCCGTGCTCTTTCTCACCCTCGGTCTGGCGGCCGGGCTGGTCATCGCCGGCCGCATGCGGACGTCTGAGGTCGCAACCGCCGCGCCGCAGGCCGAGAGCGCCCCGCAGGGACGGCCAGCGCTGGCCAGCACCCCGACCCTGCCGGACCTCACCGGTATCGCGGAGCGCGCCGTGAACGCCGTCACCAGCATCACCTCGACGTCCACGATCCGGACGCCACTCTCGAACGACCCTTTCTACCGCTTCTTCTACGGCGACCAGATGTTCGAACGGCAGGCGCAGAGCCTCGGCTCTGGCGTGATCGTGTCGTCGGACGGTTATGTCGTCACCAACAATCACGTCGTCGTCGGCTCGGGCGGCGGTCGTCCGCAAGTGTCGGTGATCCTCGCCGACAAGCGCGAGCTGCCGGCGAAAATCGTGGGCACGGATCCGCAGACCGATCTCGCGGTACTCAGGATCGAGGGCCGCAACCTGCCGACCATCCCGTGGGGCGATTCCTCCAAGCTGAAAGTCGCCGAGTGGGTCCTTGCGATCGGCAATCCCTTCGGGGTGTTCAGCCAGACGGTGACGCTCGGGATCGTCAGCGCCACTGGTCGGAGCGTCGAAGGCCTGAGCGCGTACGAAGACTTCATCCAGACGGATGCGGCAATCAATCGGGGGAACTCCGGCGGCGCACTCATCAACGCGCGCGGGGAGCTCGTCGGGATCAACAGTGCGATCTACAGCGAGACCGGCGGCTACCAGGGCATCGGCCTCGCCGTCCCGAGCAATCTGGTCCGGGAGACGATGGAGCAGCTGATCAAGGACGGCATCGTTCGCCGCGGCACGATCCTGGGGATCACGCTGCAAGCCATGACGACTCAGATCGCCGAGCAGCTCGGTGCACCTGACGCCCGGGGCGTCCTGGTCACCCGCGTCGTGAGCCGTTCGCAGGCGGCGGCCGCTGGCCTCCGTCCAGGCGACGTCATCCTCGGTTTCAACGACAGCACCATCGAGGGCGCCAGCCACATCCTGCGTCTCCTGTCTGACACCGAGATCGGCAGCACGGCTACGCTCGCGATTCTCCGCGACGGCCGGCGCGCGACCGTCCGCGTTCCGGTCGAGCAGGCGACGGCGCAGCCACGCGTCCGCTGACCGCGGCGCTTCCCCGAACATAGAATCGCCACGGCCGGTCGGTGCCCACGGTGATGCCGATCCGCGCGCTCGGGACCACGTCCCGCGCTGGCAGGCCGGCATCGTCAATCCGAAGAGCCGACGATGTGAGATCACGCAGGTTCTGTCGGAGCGAAATGCCCAGGGCGCGCGTGAGATTGCCCGGGCCGCGACACAATGACGCGCTCTCGAATTGTGGGTCCTGTCTCGCCGTGCCGCGAGCACGCCGGCGCCGCATCAGCCTTTCCCCCTCGAGCGGCTCGAGCGCACGAATCAGCACCGCCGCGGGCCAGCCGTCCGGCTCGGTGACCGCATTCACCAGGTAGTGGATTCCGTAGTTCAGGTAAACGTACGCGACGCCCGGCGGGCCGTAGAGCGGCGCATTGCGCCTGGTCGGGCCGGGGGCGGCGTGACACGCGGGGTCCGTTTCTCCGATGTAGGCCTCGGTTTCCACGATGACCCCGGAGGTGAGGCCGGCGGGGGTGTCGTGGACGAGCACCTTGCCGATCAACTCGCGCGCGACGTCGAGAGTCGGACGCGCGTAAAAATCGCGCGTCAACACTCCCGAGCTCACACGCCTCGTACCTTCACTCGAAGGATGGCGCGCTCCGCCGCCCGGCGGACGTCCGCGCTTCGATCCTGGAGTAATGGCTCCAGCACGGCGACGTCCGCACTGGTGCCGATGGCGCCGAGGATGAGCGCGACATGCCCGCGGATGGAATCGTCGGGATCCTTCAGGTAGGACGCGAGGCTGGGCGCAACCGGCTGCCCCAGCTCGGTGAAGTATTCGGCGATCTGGGTCGCCATCTTCGCCGAATCGAGCGGCTCGACGAGACGCCCCACGTAATTTCGTCCGAGCTTCTGGAGGGCGAACGCCGCGGCGGCGCGGACCATCTCCGAGTCGTCATTCGTCGCGATCGTCTCGAGAGCGGCCACTTCCGACGAGTCTGCCGCGCGGGCCAGCCCCTCCGCGGCCGCGCGACGCAGGTCTGGATCCCGGTCGGTCAAACGCTCTTTGAACACGCGCACGCTCGAACCGTGCGCGATTCGCGCGAGAGCGTCCAGCGCGACCCAGCCACCCTCGCCCTTTCGGTAATGCGCGAGCTGCTCGGTGAGCGACTGCACGGCAGCCTCGCTGCGGATGTCGCCCAGCGCCCGCATGGCCGCAAACCCGACGGATTGCTGCGAGTCATTCACCGTCTTGATCAGCGCTTCGCCGGCCGATGCGATCCCGAGCCGGCCGATCACCCTGGCGGCCCCCGTCCTGATCGCGGGGTCGTAGTGGTCCAGCGCCTTGATGAGAAGGTTCGTGTGATCCTCGCCCAGGGGCGGCCTCGCGATGGCACCCAAAGTGTAGATCGCCTCGACTCTCACCCTGGGGTTCTCGTCGTCGATCGCCTTCAGCAGGGCGCTGCTCAAGGCAACGGGCACTGGTCGGGGCCAGACGGCGAGCGGCCCCGCCATGAACGCCGTCTGCGCGCGGCCCGCGTTGCGTCGCTCGACGATAAAGGCGACCCGCTTGCGCGCGGTCACGTCGTCCACAAGATAAAAGGACAGCTCGGTCCCGATCGCCGCGAGCTGGATCTCGTCGATTGGATCGTTGACCAGAGGAGCGATCGGCTCGATCGCCTCGAGGTGCTTGACCTCGGCAAGCAGTGCCAGCGCGGATGCGCGTGCCTTCGGATCCGGGTTACGCAAATTCCGTACGGCGTCGTCGAACCGCTGCTGCGCGCTGCCGACGCTGCCGACAACGACAGCCAGAACGGTGAGCAGTGTCTTCATCGTGGCCCTCCGACGAGCTCAGTTTCGGGCGGCGCCGTAGGCGTTCGAACGCCCGACCGCCAGCACATGGCGCAGATACCGGCCGGTGTGCGACGCCGCGACCTGCGCGATCTGCTCAGGCGTGCCGATCGCGACGATCTCTCCACCTTCCTCGCCCCCTTCGGGCCCGAGGTCGATGATCCAGTCGGCCGTCTTGATCACGTCGAGATTATGCTCGATCACCAGCAGGCTGTGGCCGGCCTGCAGCAGCTTCCTGAATGCCGCCAGCAGCTTGGCGATGTCGTCGAAGTGCAGTCCCGTGGTCGGTTCGTCCAGGATGTACAGGATGCGGTCCCCGCTGTGGGAAGACAGGTGCGCGGCGATCTTGATGCGCTGGGCCTCGCCGCCCGAGAGCGTCGTCGCCGGCTGCCCCAGGCGGAGGTAACCGAGACCGATCTCGTCGAGCACCTGGAGTCGCCGCAGCACTTTCGGCGAGCTGCCGAAGAAGGTCAATGCCTCGCGCACCGTCATGTCGAGGACCTGGTCGACATCGCGACCTCGATACTTGACCTCGAGGACCTGCGACTTGAACCGCTTCCCCTCACACTGGTCGCACGGCACGAAAACATCGGCGAGGAACTGCATCTCGACCTTGACGACCCCTTCCCCTTCGCAGGCCTCGCACCGTCCACCCGGAACATTGAACGAGAAATGGCTCGCTGTCAGCCCCCGTGACCGGGCGTCCTTCGTGGAGGCGAAGAGCTCGCGGATCGGATCGAACGCCTTGAGATACGTGACCGGGTTCGATCGCGGCGTGCGGCCGATGGGGTTCTGATCGACCAGGACGACGTCCGAGACGAGCTCCGCCCCTTCGAGCTTGGTGTGCGTGCCGACGCGACGGTCCCAATCCCCCTTCGATCGCTTGAGGGCCGCGTAGAGCACTTCGTGCACCAGCGTGCTCTTGCCCGACCCGCTCACACCGGTCACGCAGGTGAGCACACCGAGAGGCACTTCGAGGTCCACACCCTTCAGGTTGTGCTCGGCCGCGCCGAGAATCCTGATCTTCTGGCCAGTCGTCTTGCGCCTGACGGCGGGCAACGGGATGGCGAGCTCGTCACGCATGTACTTGGCGGTCAGCGACCGCGGCTCGTTCATCAGCCCGTCGAGCGTGCCGCTGTAGATCACGCGGCCGCCCTGATCGCCGGCACCGAGGCCCATGTCGACGACCATGTCGGCCACCTTGATCATGTCGGCGTCATGCTCGACGACCAGAACGGTGTTGCCCTGGTCCCGGAGCTTCCGCAGGATCGTGATCAAACGTTCGTTGTCGCGGGAGTGCAGGCCGATCGACGGCTCATCGAGCACGTACAGCGTGTCGACGAGCGCGGACCCCAGCGACGTCGCCAGGTTGATGCGCTGCGACTCGCCCCCTGACAACGTTGACGACAGCCGATCGAGCGTCAGGTAGTCGAGACCGACATCGCGCAGGAATCCAAGCCGGCGCCGGATTTCGGCGAGGACCTTCTCCGCGATTACGGCCTCTTTCTCGGAGAGCCTCAGCTCCGCGAAGAATCGCTCCGCATCCCGGACCGTGAGCCCAGAAACCGCGTCGATCGTGCGCTCGTCGACCCGCACATCGCGCGCTTCGCGTCGCAGCCGCGCCCCGGCGCACTCGGGGCACGTCAGGTAGCCCCGATAGCGGCTGAGGAATACGCGGACGTGCACCTTGTATTTCTTCTTCTCCAGCCACCGGAAGAATCCCTTGATGCCTTCGTAGTCATCGCCGCCCTCGACGACGAAGCGCCTTTCTTCGTCGGAAAGTCGCGACCAGGGCACGTCGAGGCGGATGCCCCGGCCTTTCGCGGCCCGCTTCAGATCGGCCAGCTGCGCCCGGTAGTGCGGTTTGCTCCAGGGCTCGATCGCGTTCTGCTGGATCGACTTCGCCTGGTCTGGCACGACGAGATCCATGTCGAGCTCGATCACGTTCCCGAATCCGTGGCAGAGCGGGCAGGCGCCAAACGGGTTGTTGAACGAGAAGAGCCGCGGTTGCGGGACTTCGTAGAGGATGCCGCACGGCCGGCATTCGAATCGCTCGCTGAACTCGCGTCGCGTGCCGGCGCCGCCGTCGGTCGTGGTTTCGACGGCGAACGCCGCCCCCCCGCCTTCCGCATAGGCGGTCTCGATCGAATCGGTGAGGCGCGTGAGCATGTCGCCGTCGATCCTGATCCGGTCGACGATGACCTGCAGCATGGGCCGGTCTTGCAGCGCGGCGGCATCCACGTCTTCGAGTGAGACGGTCCGACCGTCGACGAGCAGTCGCCCGAAGCCTTTGCGCCGAAGCGACGCCAGCGTTTCGGCGACCGGGTCGGTCAGATCCGGCAGCGGCGGCTGCGCCGACGGTGCGGCATCCGTGAGCTCGTCGGCCGATTCCTCTTCGTCGACCTCGGCGACCTCCGGCGTCGACACCACCGGGGGCGCCGTGATCACCGGCATCTCGAACCCGATCATCAGGCGGGTGCCGTCCGGCAGCGCTCCCAGCTCGCGTGCGACGACTTCCGCCGTCTCCCGTATCACCTCGCGGGCGCAGTTGCGGCAGTAGGTTCGACCCACCCGGGCATAAAGCAGGCGGAGATAGTCGTGGATCTCGGTGGTGGTCCCGACCGTAGACCTGGGGTTCCGGATGCTGTTCTTCTGGCGAATGGCGATCGCCGGGCAGATCCCCTCGATCGAATCGACATCGGGCTTTTCCATGCGCTCCAGAAACTGGCGCGCATACGCGGACAGCGACTCGACGTAGCGCCGCTGCCCTTCGGCATAGATCGTGTCGAAGGCAAGGGAAGACTTCCCCGATCCGCTGACACCCGTCATGACCACGAGCGACCGCGTCGGGATCGTGAGATCCACGTTCTTCAGATTGTGCGTTCTGGCACCGCGGACGATGATCTGCCCGCGACGCGCCGGTGACGTCGTCGCTGCCATGTACTGGGTGCGCTTTCGGGGAAACCCTGAACAGTCCATGGTAGCGACACGCCGCCCGAGGTTCAACCTCGACGGCCCGGCGAATGCGGGGAACCGAAACAAACCGTGCTATTTTGTTGGGGCTTTTCTGGAACCATGCCGGGACGTCCCGGAGGCCGTGGTCCGGACCCACAAAGAGGGGGCTGTGTCAGTCCGTTTGTTTATAGGCAATCTGCCTTACGCCGCGAACGAGGCAGATCTGCGGGAACACCTGTCGAGCGTCGGCGCACCTGCCCAGATCGTTCTTCCTGTCGACCGGGAAACCGGCCGGCCGCGCGGATTCGCGTTCGTGGATTACGCGGATCGCCCCGTGGCGGAAGAAGCCATCCGGCTATTCAATCAGCAACCGTTCAAAGGTCGGCCGCTCGCGGTCAGCGAGGCACGTCCGCGCGAGGACCGTCCGGCGGGGCCGCGACCGGGTGGTTTCAGCGGCCCGCGACCTGGCGGTCCGCCCGCACCAAGTGGCTTCAGTGGCCCTCGACCGGGCGGCTTTTCACCACGCCCTGCGGATCCGGGCGGCGGAGGTGGCGGCCCTCGCGGACGGAACTTCGGACCGGACGCGCCGCCCAAGGGCAAGCGCAAGCCGCAGCGCAAAGACGAAGGGCGTCCCCGCGGACCGATCAAGGAGCGCCCGGTCAGCCGGCTGTACGAAAACGACGAAGACTGGCGGAACGAGCCGGACGACGCTGAACTCGACAACATCGCGACCAGCAAGGCCGGCGAGGATGTTGACGAGGTCGACGTGACGAAGGTCGCACCGGAAGACGTGACGAAGGTCGCACCGGAAGACGACGAATAGCCGTAGCTCGGTCAACGTCAGGAGCCTGGATGCAGACACATGTGAAAGTAGTCGCGGTGTTGCTCATCGTCTTCAGCGCGCTTGGCGTGCTGGTCGCCCTAGGGGCCATGGCGATGTTCGGAGGGGCCGCCGGGATCGTCGGTGCGGCGGCCGAGGGTGACGACGCGGCACTGGCCCTCCCGATCATTGGTCTGACGGGGACGATTGTGACTATTTTTCTCCTGGCGCTGTCTGTGCCCGGCCTCCTGGCGGGATATGGTCTGCTGAATTTGAAGCCATGGGGACGGATCTTGGGTATCGTCTTGTGCGCCATTAACCTGATCAACATTCCGTTTGGGACGGTTTTCGGGATTTACGGGTTGTGGGTTTTGCTCAATAATGAGAGTGAACGCCTCTTTTTATCCTCCGTCCAACCCCTGCCTTAAGCTTCAGGCGCGGCCGCCGGACCTTTCCGCCTCCCGATCGGCCTGTGCCGGATACAGCACAGCTTTTGCAACGAACGCGGCATGCCCGAGATGGGTATCCCCTTGACCAATCAGCCCGCTTCGCACACCTCCAGCCCGCAGTGGCAGAGCTTTGAAAGCAGGATGCGCTACCGGCGCGCCGACCGTTGTGTGCTGCGTGCCCAGGCAGCGCTGAATGCCGGGATCGAGGAGGAAGCTCGCCGAGCCCTGGCTGAAGCCCGCGCCCTTAATCCCAAGGCTCCGACCTTCGAGACTCTGTTCAACGAGTTCCGAGAACGGGAGGTGGCCGTACGTGCCAACGAGCGTCGCGTCAGAACGGGTTGGCTCGGCGCGGTTGTGCTTCTTGCAGTACTCGGCGCCGGCGGCGGGTTCTGGCTGGCCGATTCGAACTTGGCTCCGGCAGCCGAATCATTTGCCCCACCTGCGGTAACTCTACCCCCGGCGGCGCCTGCCGTTCCCCCACTACCCAAAGCTCCGGTTGCCGCGACCCAGCCAGGGATGACGCCAGATCCGGCACCCGTGAGCGCTGAGACTGAACCTGGACCCACCGCTCTGCGGTTGCCGGCCGCGGCGACACCCGATGGTTCACCCGCGTCGCCCGTCGTTCCAGAGCCGTGGGCGTCAGAGCCACTCCGCCTTCCGTCCGTTCAGAAAGCGGTCGCTGTGCCTCCGAACATCGAGGGCGTGGCCGCCGGTCTGCAGGGCGCCAGCCTGCCCGATGCGGATGTTGCGGCGTTCGTGGCGCCGGCGCCCCCGCCCGCGGTGCCATCCACCAGCGACGCGACGTCAGGGCTCCCGGCCGCCGGTCTCTCCGCACGCGCAGCAGCGCTGCCCTCGCCTCCGCCAGTCGAATCCGAGGAGCCGAGAGTCCGCGACGTCCTCGCCAGGTTCGAGTCGGCCTACAGCAGCCTCAATGCATCGGCCGCGCAGGCGATCTGGCCCGCGGTCGACCAACGCTCGCTCTCCCGCGCCTTCGACAGCCTGGCGTCACAACGGGTTTCACTCGGCCGCTGCTCGGTCTCCCTCGACGGCGTCGCGGCCAGCGCCGACTGCAGCGGCAC
>JACDBQ010000787.1 GCA_013694845.1 Acidobacteriota bacterium | reverse complement strand
CTCTCCACCTGTCCGAAATTTGCTCGCAGGGTGTTCTTTTTTGAGCGGTTGGGCAGCAAGTCCGGCCAGTATACGGGAGGCTTTCGGCGCTGTCTAGTCTGCTGCTAGTCCTTTTATTGCTGAGGGTTACGGTGAATGCTATGATGAAAAATTGACATGCGGACTTATTTCGACCATAACGCGACCACGCCGGTAGATCCGGCCGTGCTCGAGGTGGTTACGCGTGTGCTGCGCGACGAGTTCGGGAATGCCTCGAGCGTCCACCACTTCGGCCAGCGCGCGAAGGCGGTACTCGACGACGCCCGCACGTCGGTCTGCCGGCTGCTCGGCGGCGAGCCATCCGAGATCGTGTTCACGAGCGGCGGGACCGAGGCGGACAATTTTGCCTTGCGAGGGGTCGCTGAGGCGCTCGAACCCACCGGGCGGAAGCACCTGATCGCCACGACCATCGAGCACGAGGCCGTGCTCGTGACTCTGAGGGCGCTCGTGCGGCGTGGCTGGACGACCACCCTGCTGCCCGTCGACGCGACCGGAATCGTCTCCCCGGACGCCCTGCTGGACGCCGTCACCGACGAGACAGCGCTCGTCTCGGTCATGCACGCGAACAACGAGATCGGCACCGTTCAGCCGATCGCCGAGCTGGCGCGAATCGCGCACGCCCGGGGCGCCATCTTCCACACCGATGCGGTCCAGTCGGCCGGGAAGCTCCGGACGAACGTCCGCGAGCTGGGTGTGGACCTGGCCTCGATCTCAGCCCACAAGTTCTACGGGCCCAAGGGCGCCGGCGCCTTGTGGATCAAGCGCGGCACCCGGCTCGCCGCGATCCTGACCGGCGGAAAACACGAGCGCAGCCGCCGTGCGGGAACCGAGAACGTCGCCGGCATCGCGGGCCTCGGCGCCGCCGCCGACCTGGCCGTCGGCAAGCTCGACACCGAGGGGGTGCGGCTGGCGACGTTGCGGGACCGGCTGGAAACCACCGTCCTCTCGTCCATTCGCGGCACCGCTGTCAACGGCTCGCGGAGCCGACGGGTGCCCAACACGACCAACATCAGCTTCGAAGGGATCGAGGCTGAGTCGTTGCTGATCGCGCTCGACCTGGAGGGTTTCGCCGTCTCCACGGGGTCCGCCTGCTCGTCGGGCACCCTGGAGCCGTCACATGTGCTGCGCGCCATGGGCTTACCCGCCCATCGCACCCAGAACTCGATCCGCCTGAGCCTCGGCGCGTGGAACACCGATGCCGAGGTCGACACCTTCCTTGAGAAGCTGCCGGCGGTCGTGATGAAGTTGAGAGCGGTGACCGGAGCGAGGAGATAGGCGGGCGTCGGTGCTCGGTGCCGGGTGCGCGCGGTCGAGCCTTGGGTTTTTGATGTCTTTCTTCTGAGTTCGTTGTCTGAATTCTGAGCTCTTCCGATGCGAATTGTCGTGGCGATGTCCGGCGGCGTGGACTCCTCGGTGGCGGCTGCGCTCCTGGCGCGGGACGGCCACGAGGTGATCGGCTTGTCGATGCAGCTCTACGACCAGTCGGACGGGCACAGGCAGTTCGGGTCCTGCTGCACGCTCGACGACCTCCACGATGCCCGGCGTGTCGCCGCGCGTCTCGGCATTCCCCACTACATCGTCAACTTCGAAGCGAAGTTCAACGAGACCGTGGTCTCGGATTTCGTCCGCGAGTATGCGGCCGGCCGCACGCCGATCCCGTGCGTTCATTGCAACGGCGATCTGAAATTCGCGACGCTCGTGGAGCGCGCCGCCGGGTTTGACGCGTCGCTGGTCGCAACCGGGCATTACGCGCGAGTCGAGCATGACGCCGAGGCCAGCCGCTATCGCCTGCTGCGCGGGGCCGACCCGACCAAGGACCAGTCGTACTTTCTGTTCACGCTGACCCAGGCGCAGCTCGCCCACGCGCTGTTTCCGATCGGGGGACTCGACAAGGCCGCCGTCCGCGAGTACGCACGCGAACTTCAGCTCGCGGTCGCCGACAAACCTGACAGTCACGAAATCTGTTTCGTGCCGGGTGGCGACCACGCGACGTTCCTTCAGCAGCACGGGATCCCCGCCAGCGACGGGGTGATCCGCGACATCGAAGGCCAGGTCATCGGCAAGCACGAAGGGATCCACCGATTCACGGTCGGTCAGCGTAAGGGGCTCGGTCTCTCTTCGCCGATTCCGTTGTACGTGCTGGATATCGACGCCGACACCCATGCGGTGACCGTCGGGCCACGAGGCGCGCTGGACAAGCGCCAGTTGTCCGCGTCAGACTTGAACTGGATCTCCGGCGCGCCGCCGGCGGCCGGTACCCGGGTGACGGCTCAGATCCGTCATCGGCACCAGGAAGCCGCCGCGACCATCACGCCACTCGGCGCCGATCGCGTGAGCCTGATATTCGACGAGCCACAGTCTGCGATCGCGCCAGGACAGGCGCTCGTCATGTATTCCGCGGACGAAGTTGTGGGTGGAGGATGGATAGATTGACCGGGAAGCGACGCCGTGTGCTGGCGTTCAGGCGGTGGCCTGCGCTTCACCAATGTGCTGCGGGACGCCGTCGATGTACTTCTCGGCATCGATCGCGGCCATGCAGCCTGAGCCTGCCGCGGTAATGGCCTGCCGGTAGACGTGATCCTGGACGTCACCGCACGCGAAGACACCCGGGATTGTCGTGCGCGACCCGGCGTGGGTGATCAGGTAGCCGTTCGGATCCATTTCTAGCTGCCCCTTGAACAGGGAGGTGTTCGGCGTATGGCCGATCGCAATGAACACTCCTTCCACCGGGATTGCACGCGCCTGGCCGGTTTGACTGTTCCGGATATTGATCGCCGTGACCTCACCTTTGGTGGTGTCGTCGACGCTCTCGACTTCGGCGTTCCACTCGAAGGTGATCTTCGGGTTAGCGAACGCCTTGTCCTGCATGATCTTCGACGCTTTGAGGGTGTCGCGGCGGTGAATGACCGTGACGTGCGACGCGAAACGGGTGAGGAAGGTCGCTTCTTCCATCGCCGAGTCGCCGCCGCCAACCACGGCGATCGGCTTGCCCCGGAAGAAATACCCATCACAGGTCGCGCAGGTCGAGACTCCGTGGCCGATGAGCGCGCGCTCTGAGGGCAGGCCGAGCAACCGCGCGGACGCGCCGGTGGCGATGATCACGGTCCGCCCTTCGTGCGATCCGTCCGACAGCGTGACTGTGAAGGGTTGCGATTGCAGGTCCACCGCCTTGACGTGGCCCTGGATGATCTCTGCGCCGAACCGCTGGGCCTGCTCGCGCATCGCGGTCATCAGCTCGGGCCCCATGATGCCGTCGCGGTGACCCGGCCAGTTCTCCACGAGCGTCGTCAGCATCAACTGTCCGCCGGCCTCGAGCCCCTCGATCACGAGCGGCTTCAGATTCGCGCGGGCTGCATACAGCGCCGCCGTCAGCCCCGCCGGCCCGGAGCCGATGATGAGGACGTTACGCGACATGCTTATCGAGCATCTTCTTGAGCGAGTCCTTGTCGGCGAGACCGACGACCTGCTCCACCAGCTGGCCCCCCTTGAAGAGCAACAACGTGGGAATACCGCGGATGCTGAAGCGCATCGGGGTCGACGGGTTCTCGTCGACGTTCATCTTGGCTACGAGCACCTTGCCGTCGTAGTCGTTGGCGAGCTCGTCGACAGTGGGTGCCAGCCGCCGGCACGGACCGCACCATTCTGCCCAGAAATCGATGAGTACGGGCTTGCCGGCGTTGATCGTCTGCTCGAAATTGCCGTCCGTGAGAATCGTGACCTTTTCAGATGCCATTGTGGTGTCCCTTGCCGCCCTGCCTCGTGAGCTCAGTGTCAAACCTCAGCCTTGCAGCTGTCTATACACTTTGACATACTCCCGGGCTGAAACGTCCCAGGACGGATCGGCCGCCATGCCGGCGCGCTGCAGGGCATCCCAGCGGGCCCGGTCCTCGAAGAGCCCCAGTGCCCGGCGCACGGCCGAGAGCAGCGCGGTGGGATTCGCGTCCGCGAACTTGACCCCATTCCCGCCCGGACCGGCCGCGTCGGTCACGGTATCCTCCAGCCCCCCCGTTCCGCGGACGATGGGCACGGTACCATAGCGGAGGCTGTACAACTGGTTCAGCCCGCACGGTTCGAAACGCGACGGCATCAGGAACATATCCGCGCCCGCCTCGATCAGGTGGGCGAGGCGTTCGTCGAAGCCGATCGTGGCCGAGACACGCTCCGGATGGCGCACCGCCATCGCGCGCCACAAGTCCTCATACTGCCGCTCGCCGCTGCCCAACATCACCCACGTGGCGTCCAGTGACATCAGGGCTTCGGCTGCGGCGCCCACGAGGTCGAAACCTTTTTGATGTGTGAGGCGTGAGATCAGGCCGATCACCGGCCGCGCCAGCGCGCCGTCGTCGGACGGGAGTCTCAATTCGCGCAACAGCGTTGCTTTGGCGGTGCGCTTCCCCACCAGGTTCCCCGCATCATAGGGCGCCGCGAACGGATCCGATGCCGGGTTCCATCGCTCGGTGTCGATGCCGTTCAGGATGCCGACGAGGTCGTCGCTCCGTCTGCGCAGGACACCTTCGAACCCGAAGCCGAATTCCGGCGTGAGGATCTCACGCGCATAAGTAGGACTCACGGTCGTGATCTTCTCGCTGAAGTTAACGCCCCCTTTCAACAGGCTGATGTTGCCCCAATGCTCCAGCGCCTGGTGATGGAAAACCTCCCAGCCAAGACCGATGGACGGCAGCGTGTCAGGGCCGAACGTGCCCTGGAAAGCCAGGTTGTGAATCGTGAAAACGACGGGCACGCCGCCGACGATCGGATCGCCCGCAAAGTGGATTTTCTGGTAGACCGGGACGAGCCCGGTCTGCCAGTCGTGGGCGTGAATGATGTCGGGCCGCTGCTCCGTCAGTCGTGCGTACTCGAGCGCAGCCCTGGACAGCGCGCCAAAGCGCACCGCATTGTCGGAGAAATCATGGCCATCGTAGCCATACAGACCGTCCCTGTCGAACAGCTGCGGGATGTCGGCGAGCACCACGCGGACGCCCTCCAGGGTGGTCTGTTCGACGAATCCGACGGGCAGCGTCCGCGGACCGAGCGGCATCTCGATCGTGCGCGCGAGCGGTGCGGCAGGCGCCACGCCGCGGTACCGCGGCAGCACGAGCGTCACAGCATGTCCCAGCCGCGACAGCGCCGCGGGGAGCGCCGCGGTGACTTCGGCCAGGCCGCCGGTCTTCGCGAACGGGTGCGCCTCCGGTGTCACCATCAGGATCCGCAGCCCCTCGGCGGGCGTGTTGCGCGATGCCGTGGTCACCCTTTTTCTGGCCACCGCAGGTTTCTTTGCCCTCGCCCAGGAGTCCGCGGCAGCCTTCTTTCCCGGCCGAGCAAGCTTGCCGGCGGCGGGCTCGGAAGGGCTGTGACTGGCACTCGACTCTTTCGTGCGGCGGGGCGGGCTCTCCGTTTCAGGCGACTTTTTTCGATCGGTCGTCTTTGGCGTGGGGTCTTTCGGAGCGAGCGTTTGTTCCTCGGAAGGTCCGGACGCTGGTAGCGGCGAGACGACGGGCCGTGCAGGACGTTTCTTCGGCGGCATTAAGTAGATCAGTCGGTGGTTGCAGATCCGATTCGGATCGGACGTTTGAGTGGCGGCGACGCGGACCATCGAGTCGACAGCGCTGTCGCGGATTGCGGCCCCGGGCCGGCGC
Organism: Acidobacteriota bacterium; assembly: GCA_013694845.1. Taxonomy (GTDB): domain Bacteria; phylum Acidobacteriota; class Vicinamibacteria; order Vicinamibacterales; family 2-12-FULL-66-21; genus JACDCA01. The sequence goes on along the minus strand of JACDBQ010000787.1, from coordinate 10,410 downwards.
GTCGACAGGCTGGTGCAATTGAAGAATTGATTTTACGTCAGTTCGTGGCTCGGCGGCCGCGCGCGGCCTCGAGCGCGCGGCCCTTCCGGGCCTCTCGTTGCGCATCGCCCGCTTGACCCTTGCGGCTGTAGAGGTCCGCGAGCACGTAGTGCCCGAGCGGTGCAAAGGCGCTGCGGGATCCGATCTCGACCCCCCGCTTCGCAAGCGCGATTGCTTCGTCGTAGTTGCGTTCCTGATCGAGGTAGAGCTTGGCCAGGTAGAAATACCCTTCGGCGAAAAACGGATTCAGTTCGATCGATCTGCGGAACGCGGCTTCCTGGGCGGCCGGGTTGCCGATCTGTTCCTGCACTTTGCCGAGGTTGAACGCCGCCTTGAAGGCGTTCGCCTGCGTGTCGATCTCCGTCTGGTACTCCCGGGCCGCCGTCTGCAAGTCGCCACGCTGCTCGGCGACGAGCGCCAGATTGAAGTGCGCAAGCTTGACGTCGGCCTTCTGCCCGAGGGCGGCGCGGATCTCTTCTTCCGCGCGAGCAAGGTCACCGCGCTTGAAGGCGACGACCCCGAGTGCATTCCGGGCGGATGCGACCCGCGTGTCATCGGTCAACGCCTGCCGGAAGGCGCTTTCCGCCTTATCGAGCTGATCGAGATCGACGAACAACTCGCCGAGCTGATACCGGACCCACGCGTTCTTGGGATCCTTCTGAAGGTACCGCTCATACCCGACGATGGCGGCGGAGTGGTCCCCCAGCGCACGGTAGGCCCCGGCCAGATTAACGATGGCCAGGTCGTAATCCGGGTTGATCTGGAGCGCCCGCTGATACTGGGTGACCGCGGACGTGAAATCGTGCGCGCGGAAGTACTCGTTGCCGAGCATGATCCACGCGTCGAGGATGTTGGGGTCCATCTCCACTACCGTGCGAAGACGGGTGATGGCGGCCTTGGGATCCGCCTTGCCGTTGGCCTCATGAGCCGAAGTCATCAGGTTGAAGATGTCGATCTTGTCCTTCGGGTCGGGCAACGCCTGGCCGGCTGGCCGCGGCGCCTGTGAGAACGATCCGATGTACCCGAGGGCCGCCAGCCGCTCCCGCGTCTCGGGATCCACGGCGCTCGGCCCCGCAGCGGCGGCCGCCTGCTCCACCGCGAGCTTCTGGAGCTCGTTCGCCATCGTCTCGGCGAGTGACCGCCGCTCCGCGTAGAGATTGACTCGTTCGTCTGGATCGCGCTCGAGGTCGTAGAGCTCAGGCTTCGTCGTCGCGATGTACTTGAACCGTCCGGACCGCAACGACTTGAGCTCGCTCCATCCGTAGTGATTGCGCGCATAAAGCGATTCGCTGTACGCGTCGAGATTGAGGTCGGGGGCCTGGCCGGTCATCAGCGGCACCAGCGTCGTGCCCTCGACTCCATCGGGCACCTGCTGCCCGAGCATGTCGAGCAGCGTGGGCAGCACATCTTCGGAGCGGACGGTGCTCTTGATCCTCCGTCCTGCGAGGTTGACAAACGGCGTCCGCACGATGAACGGCACGCGAGTGGTCGCGTCGTAAATGAACAGTCCGTGCGTCCCCTCGCCATGTTCGTTCAGGCTTTCCCCGTGGTCGCCGATGACGACGACGATGGTGCGTTCCTTCAGTCCCCGCGTGTCGAGCCACTGAAGCACCCGGCCGAGTTGATGGTCCACGAACGAGATCTCTCCCGCATAGGGCTTGTCGCGAAAGCGGGATCGGAACGGTTCCGGAGGATCGTAGGGCGAGTGTGCGTCGTAAAAATGAAGCCAGGCGAAGAACGGCCGGCCGGCATGCTGGTCGAGCCACGGCAGCGCGTTCTCCACGACTTCATCGGCGCGCCGCGCCACATCCCCGAGCGAGATGCTCTTGTACTTGGAGACGTCGAAGCGATCGACGTAGGTATCGAACCCCTGGTTCAACCCCCACTTGGAGTCGAGGACGAACGCACCGACGAAGGCGCCGGTAGCGCGGCCGCTGGTCTTGAGCATCGAAGCCAGCGTCGGATGTCTGGCGTCGAGCACGTAGCCGCCGTTGTCGCGGACACCATGTCTGGGCGGCAGCATGCCGGTGAAGAGCGTCGAATGGGCGGGCAGGGTGAGCGGAGCGCTGGTGATGGCTTGTTCGAAGAGGATGCCCTCGGCGGCGAGCCGGTCGAGGTTTGGTGTCTGCGCCTCGCGATCACCATAGGCACCCAGACGGTCCCACCGCGTGGTGTCCAGCGTCACCAGCAGGATGTTCAGCTTGGCCTGGGCGACGCCCGGCGGCAAGCCGCCCATCGCATGTCCGAGTGCTGACGTGACCGCGGCCGACGGGCGTATCGACCACCACCAGCCCGCAGCGGCGAGCCCGATCACCGCGGCGAGACCCGCGATCACGCGCCTGGAGATGTGTCGGCGTGTTGGCGCCGGCGGTTGGGCTTTCGCTGCCTTCGGACCTTTTCCCATGCGAACTGCTATTTTAACTTCGCGAGTGCATCACGTGCGGGCTTGAAGGCCGGATCCACCTGCAGCGCAAGCCGGTAACGCCGTCCGGCTTCGAGCCGATCCCCGCGCCGCTCGGCGATCAATCCGAGGTTGAGATGGGCGGGCGCCGCTTGATACCCGAGATCGACCATCACTTCGAATTCGCGCGCGGCGACGTCCAGCCGTCCCAGCCGTAACGCCACCCCGGCGAGTCCCGATCGTGCCCGTGGATCGCCCCCGTTGAGGTCGACTGCCTTCGAGAACGACTCGAACGCCTCTACCCAGAGTGCTCCCCGACGTTGGATGACCCCGAGGGTGTAGTGCCCGTAAAAAGAAAGCGGTTCGAGCGCCAGTCCCTTGCGGGCCCGCGCCACGGCGGCGGCGGTCTCCCGTTTGCCGGCGAGCGCCTTCCCGGCTTCGAAATGCGGCGTCGCCAGTCCAGGATTCAACTGCGCCGCGACGTCGAACTCACCGAGGGCCGCATCATGCCGCTCCAGCATCAGATAGGCATTTCCCAGATAAAGGTGCGTCTCGAACGCGCGCACGTTTGTTTTCAGCACGCGCTGAAGCACCGGGACGGCAGCGGCAGGCTGGTTGCGGCCGAGCAAGCCCAACGCACGGTTGAACAGTGCGCGGTGGGCCCGGTAGTCCGCGACCCGATCCTTGGGATCCACCGTACCCGCGGATGCCGTCACCGGGGCGAAGGTACCGACGTAGCCCAGGGCCTGGAGTCGTGCCACCGTCTCCGCATCCGGTTGCGCCGCAGGAATCGCGACAGTCTCGCTGAAACCGGACGTGACCTTGTGCAGGTCTGCCGCGAGCCGGCTTCCCACCTGCGGCTTCGACCGCACGACGTTCTTTGCCTCGCCCGGGTCGTTTCGCAGGTCGTACAACTCGGGACTGGGGGCGGCAATGAACTTCCACTCACCCACCCGGGCCGAACGCAATTCGCTCCAGCCGAAATGCATCCGCGGATACCAGCTCTCGGCCATCGACACAGGGATGTTGCGACGTGCGCCCCCCTTCAGCAACGGTTGCAGGTCCTCGCCGTCGTACCCGGCTCGATCGGACGGCACCCCGGCGAGCCCGGCAACGGTCGGCGCAATATCGATGCTCCTCACCTGCTCGGTCACCACCCGCGGTGTCAGACCCGGGGCTGCCACGATCAGAGGCACACGCAGCGTGGCGTCGTAGATGAAGTATCCATGATCGTCTTCGCCATGCTCGCCGAGCGCCTCGCCGTGGTCCGCGGTCACGACGATGGCGGTGCGCGTGCGATCGATCGTCCGGAGCAGCGCGCCGAGTTGCTGGTCGACGTACGCAACCTCGGCGTCGTAGGGATCGCTCGTCGCCGCGCGGCCGCTCGCGCGCGGCGCAGCGTACGGCAGGTGGGGGTCGTAGTAGTGGACCCACAGGAACCACGGGCTCTGCTGTCGGGCGATCCATCCCGAGGCGGTCCGCGTCACCGCGCCGGCCGTCCGCTGCAGGTCCGCGAGCACCACCATCGCCGCGTTCGACCCGGTGATCGCATCGTCGTAGTCGTCGAAACCCTGCGAGAGTCCGGAGCTCTTATCGAGGATCACGCTGGCGAGAACGGCCCCGGTGGTCAGACCTGCCGTGCGCATCCGCTCGGCCAACGTGGTCGCTGCGTCAGGAAGCGGCGTCATGCCATTCAACCTGACGCCGAAATTTCCCGGGTAGCGGCCGGTGAGAATCGCGACGTGGGACGGATAGGTCAGCGGGGCGTGCGCGGTGGCATCGGCGAATCGCACGCCTTCGCGCGCGAGCCGATCGAGGGTTGGGGTTCGCGCACCGGCGTGGCCGTAGGCGCCGATACGGTCGGCCCGCAGCGTGTCGATCGTGACCAGGAGGACATTCGGGCCGGACTGCGTCGCAGGCGGGACGATCGGCGCTGCCAGAGAGATCAGCGCACTGCAGCCGATGATGATCGCAATTGCTCGAAACAAAACTGGCTCCTCCGACGGCGCAAATACAACCCACTGTAGCCTGGAGCCGCACGGATACACGAACGGTCCGGCGGCGTCTCTCTCGAGGCAACGTCGACCTGTTCGCTGAACCGCGCGGCTCCAGACGTTTGCCGGCCCAGCCAAAATTCGATGTGAAGCTCGAAAAGCGCTTTGGATTGCCGACCTGTCAGTTGGGCGGAACACTTGAAGGGTTTAATCTCTTCAATAACCGAACGGTCAATGACCGCTTCCGCGGGCCGGCAGTAGCTTCGAGCAGCCACAGGGGCTCGTCTCTCCTCGTCAACTCAGGTTCGGCGCGGTTTATCGGTTCTAGGTTCGCACCTTTGTTCGGAGGCCCGCTCCCAGCCCCAGCCCGGGAGCGGGCCTTTTTATTTTCCGGTCCCCTCGCTGAGTGGCTACCGTGGACGGTCGCGGTTACGAGACACACCCGGCCTCGCTGATTCAAATACCCGTTGCCTGCGATCCGGTCCCTTGGATCGCGTCATTGGTGACAAGAACATGGAATTTTGTCCCTCGCATCGGGGCTAAACCATCTACGATAGGTGCGGCTCGGAGAGGTCCTCCTGGCCCGTCTCGCGGCGCGGTTCTCGCGACGCACGACGTCCCATTGACAAGGAGTGACTCTTACATGAGAAGGACGTTGCTCGCGTTGATCGCAGCAGCACTTCTGCTCAGTCCATTGCCGGCAGTGGCCCAGATCGGCCAGACGGCAACACTGACAGGTACGGTGACTGACTCCACAGGAGCCATCCTCCCCGGCGTGACCGTCACGGTAGCCGGCGACTCGCTGATTGGCGGCACGCGGACCGCGACCACGGATGCGAACGGTGGCTATCGATTCCCGGCGCTGCCTCCCGGACGGTACAGGGTGTCGGCGGAGCTGTCGTCGTTCAAGAAGTGGGAACAGGACGATGTGCGGCTCGAGTTGGGACAGACGATCGCGCTCGACGCCAGGCTGGAAGTGGGTGGTTTGTCCGAAACGGTAAGCGTGACCGGTGACTCACCGCAGGTCGACGTGCGGTCCTCGGCGTCGCAGAAGAACCTCACCACCGACGTGATGGAGAACATTCCATTCACGAATCGTTTCGGCCCGGGCGCGATGCTGTTGTCGCCTGGCGTGAATCCGAACAACTACAGCGCCTACGGCAGCGGTGCGGCGTCATCGAACTCCTACATGATCGACGGGGTCGATGTGAGCGATCCGGAAAGCGGCACGATCTGGGTGTTCGCCAATCACAACTGGATCCAGGAAGTGCAGGTCATCGGGCTCGGCGCCAATGCCGAATATGGTGGTTTCACGGGGGTGGCGTCGAACAGCCTCTTCCGGTCCGGGAGCAACAGTTTCAAGGGACTGTTCGAAACGCTGCTCGAAAACGATGGACTGACCGGCGAGAACGTTTCGGCCGAGATCCTCGAACTGAACGAAGACCTCACGCCCGGCAAGACCCACTACGTGACCGACAGCACCTTCCAGATCGGCGGACCGATCCGGCGTGACAAAGCGTGGTTCTTCACCAGCGTGCAGTACTACCGCCCGAAGACGGCGCCCGCCGGTTACCCGCCAACGCCGCCCTTTGACTACGCCACCGGGGTCGGGCCAGAGGCGCGCGAGGAAGTTTCGCCGCGATTCCTGTTCAAACCGACCCTCAAACTGGGCGGGAGCGACCAGTTGACCGGGTTCTTCGAGGCCGACAAATACACGGTCGACGGCCGCGGCATCGGCGCGAACGTCGCCCGTGAGGCGGGTACCCACCAGGACTCGCCGGAGGTCACCTGGAACGGGAACTACACCAAGGTCCTCAACTCTTCATCGGTCTTCGACGTGAAGTATTCGGGCTTCTGGGGCTATTACTACCTGTCGCCGTACAACGGCGACGATACCCCGGGATGGTACGACGTCGATGAGGACTTCTACGCTGTGAACTCCTACTACTTCTACAAGGCTGACCGCCTCCGCCATCAGGCGAACGCCAGCGTGACGAAGTTCGCATCAGGCTTCGCCGGCGAGCACAACCTCAAGTTCGGCGCCGAATTCGAGCGGAGCTACATCAAGAGTGAGTACGGCTATCCGGGCGGGATGTATGTTCAGGCGTATTCCGGCGTGCCCGGCTATGTCTATCTGTACGATGGCTATCTGAAAGACAACATCAACACCCGCGTGTCGGCGTTCGCGCAAGACTCGTGGACGCTCGGGTCCAGGTTCACGCTGAACCCAGGTCTCCGGTTCGACCGGAACATGGGCTATAACAAGCACCTTGGCGATCAGGTGTTCGCCACCAACTCGATCTCGCCGCGGATCGGGTTTGCCTGGGACGTCACCGGCGACAGCCGGACCGTCGTCCGTGGCCACTACGGCTGGTACTTCGACGGTGCGAAATCCAGCTACTACGACCTGCTCGATCCGCAGCAGTCGCCGTTTTACGGCGCCTACATCGACAGCAACCTGAACATCATCAGCGATGTCTACCTGAAGCGGCCTGGGACCAACCGCTTCATAGATCCTGACATCAAGCACCCTCGGCTCAAGCAGGCAATGGTTGGCTTCGAGCGGGATCTTGGCATGGGCGTATCGGTAGGAGCCACCGGGATCTGGCGCGACAACGACCAGTTCATCGATGACATCCTTCAGACGCCGCTGTCTGACTACAGCACCTTGACACTCGCGGATCCAGGCCCCGATGGTGTCGCCGGCACCGGCGATGAAACGGGTACTACCTTGACGCTGTATGACCAGGACACCGACCCGAACGACAACACGTTCCTGATTACGAATCCCGACGATGCGTTCCGCAGGTACCGCGGGCTGGAGTTGTCGGCGAACAAGCGGATGTCCAACCGGTGGCAGTTGCAGGCCTCGTGGGTCATCTCGAAGATCACCGGTAACTACAACAACACCGGGAACGGCGGCAATTCGACGGCCGAATACAACAATCCGAACAACAATTCGCGATTGCAGCCGTTCCGGGAAGGGCGCCTGACCAACGACAATACCCACATCGGCAAGGTGCTCGGCAGCTACCGGGCGCCCTGGGACGTGCTGGTTTCGGGCGCCTTCTTCTACACATCGGGCCAGACGTTCGCGCGCACGGTCCGAACGGCGCGCTTCGGACAGGGACGGTCCGATGTGTTCATTGAGCCGCGGGGGTCGCAGCGCTTCGACGCGCAGCCGCGGCTCGACCTCAAGGTCGAGAAGCAGTTCCGGATGATCGGCGATCGTCGTCTTGGCCTGACGTTCGAGGCGTTCAATCTGGCGAACAACTCCGCGATCACCAACCAGACCATCCGGTCGGGCTCGGCCTACGGCACCCCGACCGCCATCGTCCAGGCACGACGGCTGCGTCTCGGCGCCGTCTACCGGTTCTAACCCGCCGCGCGTTTTCGTGGCCCGCCATCCTCAGGATGGCGGGCTTTTTTCGTTTCCAACCAACTGGCTCACTCTTCGGCTGAAGTCGCGTGCAAGCACCCGGCGCCGAGCTCGACTAGAATCGCAGAGTGACCGAAAAGCCCCCAGCACCCACGGGCCGCGCCGAATCGCGCGAAATCATCGAACTTCGTCGGCTGAAGGACGAACAGCCGGACCTGGCCGCGGCGGCCGATCTGCAGATCGAACTGCTGCAGCTCCAGCGACGGGTGCAGGTCCGTGTCCCCCTCCCCTCGATTCGCCTCGATACCGACTACCTGAACAGTCTCCTGCCCAGCGGGCCAATCCTCCAGTTCGAACACCTGCCGATCGACTGGAGTGACGTGCGATTCCTTTTGCGGGCGACGGCGTCCGCGATGCGCAACCAGGACGCGATCGACGATGCGGAGGTCCGGCGCGTAGACGTCCTGTGCCGGGACGCCTCCCGCCTTCCGGCGGTGCTGAGGTCGTGGTACGAGTCTGTCCGGCCCGGCGTGAGCACGATCGACCCGGACCTGCTCGGGCTGGAGTCGATCTTTCAGCAGGCGATGCGGCCGGTGCTTACCCGCTGTGCGGACGCGATCCTCGCGAGAACCGACCTCGCCGGCTGGCCGCACCACATCTGCCCGCTCTGCGCCGGCGAGCCGGACCTGGCGGTGATCACGCCTGCGGCCGAGCGCCTCCTGATCTGCTCCCGGTGCGCAGCCCGCTGGCGCTTCGACCAGATTGCCTGCCCCTTCTGCCTGAACGACGACCGCACCAAGATCACATCGCTTGCCAGCCGGGATGGCCGGTACCGGCTCTCGTGCTGCGACTCCTGCCGCCGCTATATCAAGGCGTTCGATGCCCGTCGGTCGTCACGCCCCGTGATGCCACCGGTCGACGGCGTGGCAACGCTCCCGCTCGACGCGGCGGCGATCCAACGGGGCTATCAATGAGTGCGGGACGCGGGGTGCTAACGGTTTCATGGCACGATGAAAACACGAAGGCCACGACAGGAAATCGGCGATCTTCGTGTTCGTTGTGCGCTTTGTGTCGCCGTGCTGAAGCCCGTCGGGCCGCAGGGTCAAAGGAGTTCTTTGACTGATTGAAGCAGCAGCGCGACTCGGGTCGCGGGAACGGGTGGCTACTGTTCCTGTAGTTGCTGAGCCTGCTTGGCGACGAAGAGATCCGACGCCTTTTGTGAGAGCCAGTTGAACAGGTGGCGGGTCTCCCAGAAGCGGCCGGTGTTCGACTTCGCGCCCAGGACGACGACCGCGACCGTCTGCTGGCTCTGGGGCAGGCGCAGGAGCGTCGCCAGGCAGTAGCCAGCCTTCGTGATGAAACCTGTTTTCCCGGCCATGACGTCGACACCGGTACCCGTGAGCAGCTTGTTCGTGTTGTTGATCCGTAGCGTGCGGCGGCTGGTCGTGAGGGTGTAGTGCTGCATCCGCATGATGGACGCGATGCGCTCGTCGGCCGATGCGTAGGAGATCAGGCGCGACAGGTCATACGCCGACGAGACGTTCGCGGGGTTGAGGCCCGACGGATCGGTGAAGGCCGTGCTCTCGAGCCCGAGCTCGATCGCCTTCTCGTTCATCCGTTCCACGAATGAGGCCGTGCCGCCGTGCGACACTCGGGCGAGCGCGCGCGCGGCGCCGTTGTCGGACGGGATCAACGTCAGGTGCAGCACGTCGGAGAGGGAGATCCGCTCGTTCGCCCGCAGGTAAGTCGTCGACGCGGCGTAGACGTCACTTCGCTCGATCGTGATGACGTTCGAAAGATCTGGGTTGTCTTCGAGAAACACCAGCGCGGTCATAACCTTGGTGATGCTGGCGATCGGGCGCTTCTCTTGCCCATTTTCCTGCCACACGACTTCGCCCGTCTCGGGATTGAACGCGATCGCGGCGGCGGCGCGAAGATCCGGCACGAGGGATCCGGTTGCGTCGGTCTTGAACCGCGGGGTCATGGCCTCCTGCAACGCGGCGGCAGCGGCTCGCAGCCGGACAGTCTCACGCGCCTTGGCCGCGGCGCGGGCCCGGGCCAGGCGGGCCCTGCGCGCTTTGGCTGATGAGGCTGAGTAGGCAGGCTTCGGCGCCGGTCGACGGGCAGCCGCGGACGTTCTCGCGGAGGCTTTTCCAGGAGCTTTCCGGGTTTGCGCCTCGAGCCCGGAGGGCAGGCACACGGAAATTCCCAGCAGCACAGCAGCGAGCCGTCCTACGTACAGAGGGCGAAATAAGCGCACGAAGCCTCCGATACGACAGCGGTTGGCTGGGAAAACAACCGTTGCAGTGAGTGTGAACACGGGTAGTGTAGCAGACAAACTCCCGCAGTTGCAACTACTTGCACCCGTTCAGCCAAATTATGTCAGCGTCGGCCGGGCTGCCGGCGACCTGGGTGGTTCCTGTCGGGTTGCCATTCAAGACACATTCCTCTTCTTGGTGCTGAGTGTTGAAGTGCTGGGCGCTGGGTGCGCGGCGTCGTCGCGAGCCCCAACCGCGGCGGCGGCCAGCACTGCACTGAGCAGCCAGCACTCAGCACCCAGCACCGATCAGCCAGCACTGCGCAGCCAGCAGGTAGCT
>JACDBQ010000742.1 GCA_013694845.1 Acidobacteriota bacterium | reverse complement strand
GATCGACGAGTGCGGGTTGCCGCGGAAGTCGATCGACACGAGCGGCACCTCTGTATATTCCAGGATGCCCTTCAGCGCGCCGTCTGCGGCGGCCCGGAACGCGGCGTTGACGTCATCCTTCGTCGTCTTTTTGTCCACCAGCACGGCGAGGTCGATACAGGAGACGTTCGGCGTCGGCACGCGCATGGAGATGCCGTCCAGCCGTCCCTTGATCTCGGGCATCACTTCGCCGACCGCCACGGCCGCGCCGGTCGTCGTCGGGATGATCGAGAGTGCGGCCGCACGGGCTCGGCGGAGGTCCTTGTGCGGCAGGTCGAGCAGCTGCTGATCGTTGGTATACGAGTGCACGGTCGTCATCCATCCCTTACGGATGCCGAACGTCTCGTGGATGATCTTCGCGACCGGCGCCAGGCAGTTCGTGGTGCAGGATGCGTTCGAAATGATCTGGTGCTTCGCCGGGTCGTAGGTGTCCGCGTTCACACCCATCACCAGGCTGACGTCGGGACCCTTCGCGGGAGCCGTGATGATCACCTTCTTCGCACCTGCGGCAATGTGCTTGGCCGCATCCTCCCGCTTGGTGAAAAGGCCGGTGGATTCGAACACCACGTCGACGCCGAGATCCTTCCAGGGCAGCTGCGCCGGATCCTTGATCGAGAGGACCTGAAATTCCTCCTTGTTGACCGAGATCCGGTCGCCTTTTGCCGAGATGTCGGCCTTCAGGTTGCCCAGGATCGAGTCGTATTTGAGCAGATGCGCGAGCGTCTCGGCGTTGGTGAGGTCGTTCACCGCGACGAAGTCGAAATTGGCATCGCCCATTGCGGCGCGCATGATGTTGCGCCCGATCCGGCCGAACCCGTTGATACCGACTTTGATAGCCATCTGCGAATCCTCCACCAGCACCGAAAACAGCTGATTTTAATGAACGGCTTGCGCAAGGGTCAAACCGCGACTACATTGCTCGCACGGTCGCGCCTGGCGCCGCGCCTCTTCTTCTCCATGTACGCGCTCTACAGCGTTTTGATCGTCGTGTTCTTCCTGGTCACCTCACCGTACCTGCTGTATCAGGCGGTGCGGTACCGCAAGTACGTCACCAGCCTGCCGCAGCGGCTCGGGATCCTGCCGCTGTCGTTCAATGTCGACGCCGACGAGTCGATCTGGATCCACGCGGTATCCGTGGGCGAAGTCCTGACCGCGCGGGCGCTGCTCCAGGAGCTGCGTGAGCGCTATCCGCGGCTGCGAATCTTCCTGTCGACCACGACCATCACCGGCTACCAGGTGGCCCGCAACAATCTTCAGTACATCGACGAAGTCTTTTATTTTCCCTTCGATTTCGGCTTCATCGTGCGCCGGACCCTGCGGCTGGTGAAGCCGCGCCTGTTCATCATGATGGAAACCGAGCTGTGGCCCAACCTGCTGCGGGCCTGCCGGAGCGCCGGCGTCCGCACGCTGCTGGTCAACGGCCGCATTTCTTCCCGTTCGTATCCGCGATACAGGCTGGCCAAGCCACTGTTCAGTCATGTTCTCGCGAACGTGGACCGCTTCTGCATGCAGAGCGACGAATCGGCCCGACGGATCATCGATATGGGAGCGTCCCCCTCACGAGTAACCGTCACCGGCTCGCTCAAGTTCGATTCCCTCGAGGTGCCCGGCGCCGCCGCGGCGACCGATCGCGGTCGCAACCGCGTGCTGCGCTTTTTTCGCGTCACCGGCGACCGGCCTGTCGTCATCGCGGCGAGCACCCTCAAAGGCGAAGAGGAACCGGTGCTCGAGGCGTTCCAGCGTCTCCGCGCCACGCGGCCGACCGCCCTGCTCATCATCGCACCGCGCAAACCCGAACGGTTCGACGATGTCGAGCGGCTCGCACGGCGGTCGGGATGGAACGTGGCCCGTCGCAGCGACCTTCGGGTCGACGCTGAACCGCGGCACGACGTGGTGGTCCTCGACACCATCGGCGAGCTGGCGCAGCTCTTTCAGATCGCCACGGTCGTGTTCGTCGGCGGCAGCCTGGTGGATGCCGGGGGTCACAATATCCTCGAACCGGCCGTCTTCGGGAAGCCAATCCTCTTTGGTCCGCACATGCAGAATTTCACCGAGATCGCCCGCGCGTTCGTCGACAACGGCGCCGCCGTCCAGGTGCGGAACGGCCGTGAGCTCGAAACCGCCCTCCTGGAACTGCTCGCCGATCCGGTCCGCCGCGCGAGCCTCGGGGCTGCGGCGCGGGCGCTGGTCGAAGCCAATAGCGGCGCGCGGGTGAAGAGCCTCGACGCGATCGCGCAGCTGCTCCAGCCCGAAAGCCAGGGCAACGTCCGCGCATTCAGGCCGGTGAAGTGAATCACGTGCGATGTGCGATGTGCGATGTGCGATGTGCGACGTGCGATGTGCGACGTGCCTTGTGCGACGTGCCTTGTGCGACGTGCCCTGAATGATTTCCGCCTTGTATGCGGCGGTGGCGCGGCGGCGGCGCGAGTGGTATGCGGCGCGGCCGGAGAGCCGGCGCCGGCTGCGGCATCCGGTGATCAGCATCGGGAACATCGCCGCCGGTGGACGCGGGAAGACCCCGTTCGCAGCCACGGTGGCGCGAATGCTGATCGAGCTCGGGGAGCGGCCGGCGATCCTTAGCCGCGGCTACGCCCGCACCCAGCCGGAGGATGGCGCGGTCGTGGTGCGGGATGCTGAGGCGATTCGCGCAGATCTCGCGCGATCGGGAGACGAGCCGCTGATGCTCGCGCGCCAGCTGCCCGGCGCGATCGTGGTCGCCTGCGCCGATCGCTTCCTGGCCGGTCGATTGGCCGAGCATCATCTCGGCGCGACGGTTCACGTCCTGGACGACGGATTCCAGCACTTCCAGCTCGATCGGGACATCGACATCGTGCTGGTGTCCGGGGACGACGTCGCCGGTGCGTCGACCTTCCCGCGCGGACGGCTACGCGAGCCGCCCGACGTCCTTGTCGCGGCCGACGCGGTCGTCATCGTCGACGGTGGCGAGCTGCCCGCGAGCCACGCGCCATCGTTCCGTGCCGTGCGGCGGAACGGCCCGGTTGTCTTCGAAGCGGCGACGGATAGCTCGGAGCCCGGCAGAGTGTTCGCGGTCGCCGGCATCGCGAATCCGCGACGGTTCTTCGACGCGGTGGCGGGCGCCGGGTGGGTGATTGCCGGTGAGAGGGTCTTCCCGGATCACCACGCGTTCTCGCCGCGCGAGGTGCGGGAGGTTTTCTCGGGCGCGTTGGCGATCGACGCTGTTGCCGTCCTGACCACCGAAAAGGACTATGTCCGCCTGCTGCCGCACCGACCGTTCCCGATGCGCGTCGGCTATCTGCCGTTTACAATGGAGCCCGAACCACGGGAGCCCTTCCGCCGGTGGCTCGTCTCGTCCATGGCTGCCGCCCGCGACATCGTCCTTGCCTGAACAGCGACCGTCTTTTCGCCACCGCGTGGAATACGCCGCCGTGGCGGCCGTCGTGGGGACCATCCGGCTGCTGCCGATGAGCGCCGTGCTGGCGGCCGGGGCGTTGCTCGGCCGGGCATTTCACTTCTTCGATGCCGGGCATCGGCGGCTCGCGGTCGAAAATCTGCAGCACGCATTTCCGCTGCGATCGCGCGCGGAATGCCGGGCCGTCGCACGCCGGATGTTCGAGCACTTCGGTCGCCTGCTGATGGTGCTGCTGAAGTTCAGCACGTTGACTCGTCAGCAGATGATGGCCTGCGTCGAGTTCGAGGGCGACGAGCGCGTCAGGGCAGCCCACGCGCAGGGGCGCGGCGTGCTGTTATTCACCGGGCATTTCGGCTACTGGGAGATCAATGCGCTCGTCCATGCACTGGCCATCGCACCCATGTCGGTGCTGGCGCGCCCGCTCGACAATCCATTGCTGCACGATCTGCTCGAGCGGGTCCGCCGCTCGACCGGCAACGGGGTCATCTATCGGCGAGGGGCGATTCGCCGGGTGCTTCGAGCGCTTGCGGCAAACCAGGCGGTCGCCGTCCTGATCGATCAGCACATGCTCAGCGCCGATGCGGTCTACGTGGATTTCTTCAACCGCCCGGCGGCGACGACATCGGCGCTGGCGGCGCTTGCACTGAAAACGGGCGCCCCGGTCGTGCCGGTCTTTGCCCTGCCCCTTCCCGGCGGACGTTTCCGGATGGTCTACGAACATCCCGTCGAACCACCTTCCGCCGACAGCGAGCACGCGCTCCGGGAGTTCACCCAACGGTGCACGGACGTTCTCGAGATGTACGTGCGTCGTTATCCGGAGCTGTGGCT
>JACDBQ010000692.1 GCA_013694845.1 Acidobacteriota bacterium | reverse complement strand
GCGCGCCCCCGAGCAGCGCCAGGGCGACGGTCTCGGTGACCAGTTGGCGCACCAGTCGCTCCTTGCCGGCGCCGAGCGCGGCGCGCACCGCGAACTCGCGCCCGCGGGCGGTCGCGCGCACCAGCAGCAGGTTGGCAAGACTCGCGCAGGTCAGGAGCAACAGGCAGAGGCTGGCGCCGCTCAGGCCGATCAACATGACGCGGTACCGCGGCGACATGTTGTCGCGCATCCGGTAGAAGCTGATGCCGGTTTCCTCGTTGGTGTCCGGATACTCCTCGGCCAGGCGAGCCGCCAGCGACGAGAGCTCCGCTCGGGCCTGCTCGAACGTCACGCCCGCGTCGAGCCGGCCGACGGCTTCGATGTAGCTGTTGTTGCGGCTCTCGTAGTCGGCTTCACGGAAGTTCAGCGCCGTCCAGAGTTGGACGTTGCGATCTGGAAAGGAGAACGTCGGCGGCATGACGCCGATGATCGAGTAGGAGGCGCCGTTCAGGGTGACAGTCCGCCCGAGCACTCCGGCGTCGCCGCCGAACTGCGACTGCCACAGTCCATGGCTCAAGACGACCGTGCGATCGTCCTGCTCGTCGGAGCGGAACACGCGTCCCAATGCCGGTGCCACGCCGAGCAGGGGCAGGACTTCGGAGGTCAGCGGGGCTACTGCGAGACGCCGAGGCTCTCCTCCGCCAACCAGGTTCACCGCGTCGCGCGCGAACGCCCCCATCGCCTTGAACGATGAGCTCAGTGCCTTGAAATCACGGTAGTTCGCCGGCGAGAGCTGATTCATGCAGCCCCAGCCCCCGCCCGTGCGCGGACCCTCGCACAGCCGCACCAATGTGTCCGGGTCGGGAAAGGGCAAGCGACGAAGCAGCACGAAGTCGGCGACGGAGAACGCCGCCGTGTTGGCACCGACGCCCAGCGCGGTGACCAGAATGGCCGTGAGGGCGAAGCCGCGGGCGCGGTTCAGGGTGCGCGCGGTGTAGCGCAGGTCCTGGATCAGAATGGCCCAGTGCACCGCCAACGCGTTGAGAGCCTCCGTGGGGACGATACGCAGCACCAACGCCGCTCTGCCGAGTGGCGTGGCGTGGGCGCACGCTTGCGCGAACACTGCCGTCATCTCCTCGCCGTACTCCGTTCGGAAGGACGAAGGATAGAGACGGAGCAAGGCGCGGTATAAGCGGATCATGCCGACTCCGGCGCCGCGCGCAAGGCGCTCTTGGCCAGTCGAACCAGGTCGGCGAGCCGCCGCGTCTCGGCCCGAACGACGGCCACTCCGAACGGCGTGATGCGGTAGTAGCGCCGCCGCGGGTCGCTGGCGTGGCCTGACGGCTTCCGCGGTTCCTCAATCAACTCGTCCTCGAGGAGGCGCTGGATCGTGCGGTACAGCGTCCCGGGGCTCAGGCGAATCGCGCCGCTGGTGCGGGCCTCGACGTCGGTGATGATGCCGTAGCCGTGGCAGTCACCAGCGCTCAGCGCGAGCAGGATGTGGAACGCCCCCGGCTGGAGCGGCAGCATGGCGTCGATATCCGACTGGTCGGGGGTCATCGCGGCGAACGATAGTCCACTGTGGATATACTGTCAATGGGTAGAACCACTGTGAGGCATACTCGAACGGGAACTCGCGTGATCGTCCCGCGATCGGAGTGCCATCATCGACGGACGACTCAGGCCTCAGCCGGCGCGTAGTGCGGTGGCGGACGGCACCGCTGATGCGCGCAGCGCAGGAATGGCGCACGCGCCGGCCGCGACCCTCCCGCCAGCACCGCGACTCCTACGTGGGACTCGTCGAGAACGAGCTCGTCGGCTACTACACCCTCGCCTTCGGCGCCATGGAACATGTCGAGGCGCCCGCGCGCATCAGAAAGGGGCTCGCCAGGCACCCCATTCCGCTCATGGTGCTGGCTCGTGGAGCGGTGGCGAACAACTGGCAGGCCACGGTGTCGGTTTCGCACTCCTCAAGGACGCGGTTCTCCGAACCTTGCAGGCCGCAGAGATCGCCGGGCTTCGCGCCGTCGCCGTGCACGCCAAGGACGAGGAGGCCCGGGTCGCTCCAAGCGGCGCGTCAGGCCTATACCGGCATCACCATCGTGGGGTTCGACGGGGACGATTATCCGGTGCAATGGGAGGGGGAGGAACCGTACCGAAAGAGGTGCGCGCCGATCGTGTCCGCGCGAATGGTCGCGGGCGCTGCAAACCTGGCGGCCTTGCTTGATGCAATCTGGCCATAGAGCGAAGGACACGGGCCAGTCACCCGTGTTCTTCCATTTGCGACAGCTGCGGCTGTCACATTGAACTTCTGTCCCTCTAGCCGAAGATCGTGGCCACGGCGCTGCTGGGGTCAAGATGTGGAGTATGGCGAATCGAGCTGGTGAATGATGGATATAGGCAGCGAAATTTCTACGGGGATAGCTCTTTACTACCCCTACATTCACCCTCGGGATATCAACCGCGTGAACGCGGCGCTCATCTTCTGGGATCGAGTGCGAAGAATCGTGCCGCCGTCCGCTCGGGTTGGCGAACATGCGAGGGATGACGATGACGACGCGCGGCTGCTTGCCGACGAGACTCTCTTGATCGCCACTCCGCCAGAATCGTACGAAGCGGCAGCTGCTGATCGGTTCTTCCAGCATATTGGCCCCGCCTCACATGCGTTCACGATCGATCTCAACACTGCGAGAGAATTGGCCTCAAGAAATCGGGGCATCCATATCGAGAAGATCGGCGATCAGGTTCTTTGGAAGCTGCAGCAGCTCGGATTGGCTCATCCCTTGGGCGAATGGGTATCAATGCATGGCGAGGTTGGCGCTCTCTATATGTTCTGCCTCGCGTCGGAGATGAGCGACGCGATAGAGGCGCCTCTTTTGAGCGATTCAGAATACGATGCAGAAATCGGTCAGGCTTTTTTGTTCGAGCCGCAGACGGGCGTCGATGTAACAGACACGCTAATGCGTGCCGGGATTCGGTTGTCAGGCCCTGCTGAGCTGTCTGCCATTCCGACTAAGGAAGTCGCTGCTTTTGCTCACCGCCGCGCGGCCGAGCGTCAGCGGTTTCGGATCGCGGTCCAAGGGATTCTGGAGGTTGTTCGTTCGGCCGCAGACCCCCACGTCCTGGAAGACTACCTGGACAAACAGCGCGGATCGAGATCGAGGAGGCTGTTAGCGATCACCGTAGAACGCTGGACGACTCAAGGTTAGAGCAGCGCACGGCTTGGCGATGATCACTGTGCCGACAGGGGCCAGTGCTGCGATAGCGGCGTTATCGATTTCACCAGTGGCGGCAGGAATTCTGGCGGCGACAGGCCTCGCGGTGGCCGCAATCGCATGCTACGCGGAGACTCGGGGACGACTCCGTGAAGCAAAAAGAGCCGCACCTTATCACCCTCGTCTCGCTTGAAAAGGAGTTCGGCGTCACCAACGGGACCACTGACGTTGCCCATTGAGTGGGCCGGATCAGCGGAATTCATTCGAACCGCAAAGGTGTGAGCCATGTCCCGGTACGCCAAACATCGCCAACAAGGGAACACGGCCCTCTTCGCATGCGCGAGATTCGGGCACGGCGAGGTTAGTTCACGGTTGGGTCATCTTTCGGGCAGCCCATCGCGAAATGATCTGGCGACGACTTCGTCGCTCAACATACCGGCCGCTGACCTCGGTGATTGCCAGGGTGACCGACCTCGCCGCGGTGGGGCGGAGTTCGGACAGCACAGCGAGCTCGAGTTCAGCTCGAGATGAAGTATCGTCGTTTGGGATCCTGTGGGCTCGTGCCCACCTCTCGCACCAGTCCACGCTCTGCAAGTCCAACCAGGCGGGTGCGGGTGGCGCGAGGCGTCAAACCGATCACCTTCGCGATCTCGCTGGTGACGCGGCCCGCTCCGTCGCGGAGGGTCGCCAGAATGGCTTCCTCCGTCTTGTCGAGCGTTGGGGCTCCAACCTGCTCGAGCCACAGCGTCACCCTGAATCGATTGCCGATCTCCTCGAGCGTCGGCGGCGCGAGCCCGGCCTCTCGACAGGCCGCCATCATGCGCTGAATGCCACTGCCCCACTGTTCGATCAGGCCCAG
>JACDBQ010000676.1 GCA_013694845.1 Acidobacteriota bacterium | reverse complement strand
TCGTCTCGTGATGGATCTGAGGATGCCGCAGGCCACCGGATGGGACTTACTGAAGGGCTCGCGGGGAAAGACGGCGTTCGAGTCGCTGCCTGTCATCGTCACACGGGCGGCTTGCCAATTCTCACGTCGTTCCGAGCATTCGACAAAGGCGCTCACTCATCGCGGCAGCCGTGCCAAACGGCGATAGTGTCCTCCGGGAACGGCGAAAGCATACAGCCGCCCAAGCGTCTCCAAAAAACTGTGGCGGACCACGCCGGCCGGACGTACCCTGCAACGCATGAACTGCGCCTTCGCGCGGCTTGTCATGTGCCTGCTGTTGTTCGGGGTGGCCGCACCCGCGCGGGCGCAGGGGCCTCCGCCCCCTGCCCACCCTGCCGTCGTGGGCGTGGGCGCGGCAACCGACGCCTACCTTGCTACCGTCCCGGCCGAGGCGCGGGCGCGGTCCGACGCGTACTTCGAGGGGGGCTACTGGCTGACTCTGTGGCAGTTCCTGTGGTCCTCGCTCGTGCTGCTCCTGCTGCTGCAGACGGGACTATCAGCCCGTTTTCGCGACGCGACCGCGCGGGCCACGCGGGCCGTCTGGCTTCAGCCGGCCCTCTACTGGGTCGCGTTCCTGGTGTTCACCTCCGTCCTCGGCTTCCCGCTCGCCGTGTATGCCGGCTTCTTTCGCGAGCACCAGTACGGGCACGCGACACACACCTTCGGCGCGTGGTTCGGCGACGAACTGAAAGCCCTTGGCCTCGGCCTCCTCCTGGGCTCGATCCTGATCCTGGCGCTGTACGCGGTCGTCAGGAGGATGGGACGCACCTGGTGGCTCTGGGGCGCCGCCGTTACCATGGCGTTTGTCGCGTTCACGGCCACGATCGGCCCCCTGTACCTCGCCCCGATCTTCAACACGTACCGGCCGCTGCAGAACGCCACCGTCCGTGACCGGATTTTGCGGATGGCACATGCCAACGGAATTGCCGCCAGCGAAGTGTGGGAGGTGGATGCCTCCCGGCAGACGACCAGGATCAGCGCCAACGTCAGCGGGATGCTCGGGACCGAGCGGATCACGCTCAACGACAACCTGCTGAAGCGCGCGTCCCCCGCGGCCGTCGAAGCGGTCATGGGCCACGAGATCGGTCATTACGTGCTCAACCACGTTTATGAGATGCTCGCCTACTTCGCGGTCATCATCGCGCTCGGCTTTGCAGTCACCGGATGGGCGTATCCACGGCTGGCGGCGCGATATCGCACCCGGTGGCGCTTCGAAGGCATCGCCGACCCGGCCGGGTTGCCCCTGATCGCGCTGATCTTCGGCGCATACATGTTCCTGCTGACCCCGCTGATGAACACAATCATCAGGACGAACGAGTACGAGGCAGACATATTTGGGCTCAACGCCGCCGCCCAGCCGGACGGCTTTGCGGAAGCGGCGCTGCTCCTTGGCGACTATCGGAAGCTGGATCCCTCAGCGCTCGAGGAATTCATCTTCTTCGACCACCCGAGCGGGCGTACACGGATCCGCGCCGCGATGCAGTGGAAGGCGAATCAGCATCGATAGCCAGCGGCTGGGAGCGATCAGTCCGATTGCAGGGCGCCCAAGGGGTCCGAGCCGGCCGCCTGCGGAGCGGGTACAACGCAGCCGGGTCGATCAGGCGGGATGCGATGTCGGCGTCAGGAATTCCAAGCGCGGAGCGCGACGATCGGATCGATTCTCGGCGCGCGCTGGGCCGGGATCAGACCCGGATGTTTCACCGACCCATCGTCCTCGAGCGCGCCCCAGCGGCCGAGGATCACGCGATTGCGCAGTGGAAATCTCGCTGTGCCGTGTCGACGCCGAGCCTGAGGTGCAAGAGCCGGCGCCTGGCGTCTATCGTCGCAAACGTGCCTGGAAACTCCCGCGTCAACCGCTCGTACCAGGCGATTGCCTGCAGCCTCGCCGCCGCGGCGCACCCTCGACGAAGTGCAGGCACTGACGGAAGTGGCGGAGGTCATTGGTGATTCGCCTGGGGTGGCTGCGGACATCCTGCAGAGCGAGGCCTGGAATTCCCATCCGCGCGAAGTCACGGCGTTGCTCGAGAAGGGACACAAGCTGCGTCAACTTCGTCAGGCACTGGAGGCGAAGTTCCGTCCGGACGCGTTCGATACGGAGCATGCCGGCGACATCTCCTACATCGAGCAGAAGAGCAGCGGGATCTTTTCCTGGCTGTTCTGGATAGCCGATACCGATCGATCACACGCCGGTGGACGGCGTACCGTCGTGACGGCTACGCAGCCTCGCTGCTGGATCAGGCGGGCGATCTGAAGCAGGTGGATCAGGCTGCGGCGCTGGTCCGGGAGATCGACGCGGCCCGCTCCACTGGCAGTGGCCTCTTCGGCAATCTGTGGCAGGGATCTTCCTCCGACTGGGATCGGCTCGCAGGCTACGTCTCCTACATCGTCCGCTACCGAGCCCTGGCGCTGAACCGCGGCCTCGCCGCCGACGCATCTCGCGCCGCCGAACGGGAGCGTCCTGACGTCTCACAGATCCGCACGCTCGTAGCGGCGGGTCAGGGGCTCCGCGAACAACTCGCGGTCCTTCGCACCCTGGTGGCGTGGCCCACTGGATATTTCGAAGCCAGCCCTATCTCGGAAATCGGCACCCGCGCCAGGGACCTCGCAGCGAACACGCGCAAGGCCCCCGCATGGGCGGCATTCGAAGCCTCCCGGCAGCGTGCCGTCGCTACCATCGGCCGC
>JACDBQ010000659.1 GCA_013694845.1 Acidobacteriota bacterium | reverse complement strand
GACGGCCTGGTGCACGTCGCTGCCAAGGACGCTGCGTAGCGCCGCGCCCTTGAGCGGCGTCGCAGGCCGGGTGAGAAAGCGCTCCTTCACCCGGCGGTGCCGGACCAGCGCATCGTCCACGCGACTGGTTGGCAACGAGCCGTCCTCGACCGCGTGGATCACCGCCTCGAGGGCCTCGACCTGACGGTCCTGCCCTTCCCCGCACATCAGGACGGCGTCACAACCGGCACCGATCGCCAGCACGGTCGCCTCTGCCATGCCGTAGCGGCTGCTGATGGCCTTCATGTCGAGGTCGTCGGAGAGGACGAGCCCGTCGTAACCGAGGCGCTGCTTCAGGATGCCGTTCACGATGTCGGGGGAGAGCGTTGCCGGACGTTCCCCATCCAGCGCCGGGATCAGGATGTGGGCCGTCATGATCGACGCGACGCGGGCCTCGATTGCGGCCCTGAACGGCACGAGCTCCACCGCCTCCAGGCGTTCGGGAGGATGCTCGATCAGCGGCAGTTCGAAGTGCGAGTCGACGCTGGTGTCCCCGTGACCCGGGAAGTGTTTTCCGCTGGCGGCGACGCCGTCGGCCTGCAGCGTCCGGATGATGACCGCGCCGAGGCGGGCCACCTCCTCGGCGCGCTCCGCCAGAGACCGGTCGCCGATAACCGGATTCTTCGGGTTGGTCAGCACGTCCAGCACCGGCGTGAAGTCCATGGAAATGCCGACGGCCCGCAGTTCCGCCGCGAGGGCGCTCGCAAACCGCGTGGCCAGGGCCTCGTCACCGCTCCGGCCCAGCATCTGCATCGGCGGCCACACCGTGAACGGCGGCTTGAGGCGGGCGACGCGGCCCCCCTCCTGGTCCACGCTCACCCACAGCGGCAGGTCCCGGGCGAGTTCCTGCGCCTCCCTGGATAGATCCGCGAGCTGTTCCGGCGCATCGATGTTCCGCGCGAAGAAAATGACGCCGCCGAGGTCGAACTCCCGGGCCAGCGACTTGAGATCGGTCGGTATCGAGTGGCCCGCGAAGCCCGCGATGGCGAGCTGTCCCGCGCGCCGCCTGAAACTCTGTGAAGACATCACCGGAATTATCACCCAAGTCTGCAGGTCGATTTGCGCTTTGGAGTTTATCGGCGGGAGTTCTATCATTCTGCGTGCTCATCGAATCATCCGCGCCGACGCGGATCGACCTGGCGGGCGGCACGCTGGATATCTGGCCGCTCTACCTGTTCCACGACGACGCGCAGACGCTCAACGCGGCGATCAGCCTCCGGGCGTATTGTTCGATCCGGCCGCGCGACGACAAGCGCCTGGCGATCGTGTCCGACGACACCGGCGCCCGCGTCGAGGCCAACCACTGGTCAGAACTTCGTGACAATCACGACTTGACGCTGCTCGGGCGGCTGCTGCATTACTTCCGGGCCGAGGGGCTCGAGCTGCGCACGCGGTCCGACTCACCATTCGGGGCGGGGATCGCCGGGTCCTCAGCGCTCAACATCGCGGTTTGCGGGGCGCTCGCGGCGTGGTGTGAGCGCCCGATGTCGGCCGACGCGCTCCTCCAGGTGGCACAGAACGTCGAAGCGCAGGTGATCGGCGTCCCGACCGGCGCCCAGGACTTCCGTCCAGCCTACTACGGCGGCATCTCCGCGGTGGAGCTCGACGTGGACGGCATCAGGCGCATCGCGCTCCCGGTCGACGCGCTGGACCTTCAGAGCCGAATCGTCCTCGCCTATACCAACGCGTCACGCAATTCCGGCATCAACAACTGGGAAATGACCAAACGGCATATCGACGGCGACCGGGAGGTCCAGGCGCGCTTCGGCCGGATCCGCGACATCGCCCGCGAGATGCGTGGTGCGCTCGAGCGGCGCGACTGGACGGCGGTCGGCGGGCACGTAGCCGACGAATGGGAAAACCGGAAGGGGCTGGCGCCTGGCGTGACCACGCCCGCGATCGACACCATGCTGGCAGCGGCGCGCGAGGCCGGGGCTGCCGGAGGGAAGGTCTGCGGCGCGGGAGGCGGCGGGTGCCTGTTCTGTATCGGCGAGCCGGATGCGCTGCCTGCCATCCGGACGGCGCTGGTGGCCAGCGGCGCGCGCGTCCTCGACTACCAGATCGAAACCGAGGGACTGCGGATCGAGACCCGCGTCGACGCGTCCCCGCTCGCGAGCTGACGCTCCGTGGACAATCTGCGCATCGCCCGGGTGCTGGCTGAGATCGGCGACCTGCTCGAAATCAAGAACGAGAATCCGTTCAAGATCCGCGCGTATCGCAACGCCGCCGAGACGATCGCGCATCTCGGCGGGGCTGTCGCCGCAATGGCCGCCGACGATCGGCGCGCGATCCCGGGTATCGGCAAGGACCTCGCGGCGAAAATCGGTGAGCTCGTGGACACCGGGAGCACCGTCTATCACCAGGAGCTGCTCCAGGAATTCCCTCCCACCGTGCTCGATCTGCTGCGTCTCCAGGGTGTCGGGCCGAAGACCGTGGCGCGTCTCTACCACGATCTCGGAATCCGGACCCTCGAAGAACTGAAGCAGTCGGCCAAAGACGGTCGCATTCGCGCGCTGAAGGGAATGGGCGCCCGGAAGGAAGCGCTGATCCTGAAGGCGCTCGAGGAGCGTCAGCGCTTCGCCGGACGTCGGCTGCTGGCGGAAGCGTCCGATGCGGCCGCATCGCTCGTCGCCTTTCTTCGGTCGTACGCGCCCGACGCCGACATCACGCCAGTCGGAAGCCTCAGGCGCGGCTGCGAGACCTGCGGTGACATCGACATCGTCGCCGCCGGGGCGGTGGCCTCGATCAT
>JACDBQ010000635.1 GCA_013694845.1 Acidobacteriota bacterium | reverse complement strand
CCGTCTGCCCGATGAACGGTTGGTATAGCAGGTCCGATATAGGCGTGATGAGGCTCGGTTGAATCTGCGCTTCCCAACGAAGCCCGTAGTTGAGGGTGAAGGTCGGGGTCATTCGCCAGGAGTCCTGCGCAAACAATGAGGTCATGTTGATCGCGCCCTCGCGGCGGCGTGGGCCGAACGCGACGTACTTATTGGTTTCCGGATCGAGTGCCGCCTGACCGGTGACCGAGGTCACGCGGCCGGTGAGCAACCCGTAGAGCTCACGCGCTTCACCGAGCTGCGTTGCCGACGCGCCGGGGATCAAGGCGTTGGTCGCGAACACCGGCGCCGCCGGATCGCTCGTCGTATCGAACCCCAACTGGATGCCGGGCACGAACGTCTGTGCGTTCTCCCACGCCGTGACGTGGAGGAGGCTGCCGCCGAAATTCACACTGTGCTGCCCTCGCTGCCAGGTGAGCGAATTCGACAGTTCGTAGGTCGGCGACGCGCGCCAGCTGATCGACGAGCTGTTGTGCCAGTTGGTAAGAGAGGATGCTGCCGGGGTGGTTGGGTCGAAGTCGATCGCGTAACCGCCCTGATCCATGAACGACTGCGGGCCAGTGCTGGAAGGCGTACCAAAGTTCGACGAGCCGTGCGCCGCCGTGATACCAAGGCGGAGCTCATTGACCAGGCTCTGAGACAGCGTGGAGCGCAATGCCGCCGAATACAGTGGGCGGCTCGACTTGAAAAGGTTGAAGTTCGACGCACCGGGGAACCGGACGTCGGCGCTATTCAGATAGTCAGGATCGCGCGTCACCCAGATCTGCGCGAATGATCCGCTCAACCGGTGATTCTCGCCCACGTTGTAGTCGATCCTGAGCGTCGGCTGATGCTCGAACAGCTTGCCCGGGCTCTGCCAGTTATACGTCTGTGTCCGCGGATCGCTGTTCTGACTCACGAGACCGGTTGTGGTCGTCGAGTCCTGGATTCTCTGCAGCAGCCCGAGGACTGTCGGGTCGATGGCAGAGGTCTGCCCGGCGTCTGCGGCGAGCTTCAGGACGTTCACCTCGCGGACTTCCGTCCCGACAAGATACCGGAACGTGCCATTCAGGGAGGCCGGATGGAGGATCAGCCGCGAGCGGGTAAAGCTGTTCGGGAACCGGAGCTGCTCGTAATTGAGCATGTAGAAAGCCTTGCCGCGACCGTTGTACAGGCCGGGAATCACGATCGGTCCCGCCACGCGTCCGCCGTATTGATCCAGCTTCACGTCGTTTTTCGGCTCGTTGTTGCGCTCGTTGAGCCAATTGTTCGAGTTGAAGCTCGGACGCCGCATGTACTCGTATGCCGTCCCGCTGAATTGATTCGTGCCGGAGCGCGTCTGGAAGTTGATGCTGATCGCGCCGCTGCCGCCGACGTTCGCGCCGCCGGATGCGAGCACGACCGTCACCGCTTCGACCGCATCCTGCCGCGGCGAGACCGACGCGAAGAACGAGTCCGACGAGCGCAGGAAGTTGTCGTTGTTGCTGACACCGTCCATCGTGATCTGAACGAATGATTCAGGGAGCCCATTGATCGTGGAGTCGCGATTGGTGCCGGGTGTGTTGATCCCGGGCAGGAACGTCACGGCGTTGAGTGCGTTGCGCGAGGCGGTCGGCATCCGGTTCAACTGGTCTGCGTTCAGGGTCGCAGCGACCACCGGCGTCTGGGTGTTGATCAACTCGGAGCTGCTCGCCACGTTCACGGTCTCGGAGACCTGTCCGACCTCGAGCACGACTTTTACGGTTGACGGCGTGTTCAGCTGCACAGCCACGTCCGCCACTGCCGTCTTGAACCCGGCGAGCGCTACCGTCACCTTGTACGCGCCGGCGGCAACCGCAGGCACGTTGAAAACACCTTCGCCGTTGGTGACCGCTTCGAATGATGCGCCGGACTCGTTCTTGACGGTGACCGCTGCGCCAGGAATGCTGCCGCCGCCGCTATCGACCACCGTTCCCGAAATCGATCCGCCTGACCCTTGCGCGAATGCCCCCGCACTCGCCGCAACCGCCAGCGCGGTCACGAGTGACACGCACGCCAGACTTCGTTTGAGCACGAACCCCCCCAGTCCTCTTCAAGTCTTGCAAAAATCAACGACGCGTGGGGCAAACATACCCGCCGCGGGTGCAGCCGGTCAATCGGAAAGTTCCACGAAATGCTTCGTGAAATTCCACAACGGAATGCCGGATCCCGGAATCCAGCCCACTGGATAATTGGGACGGATGGTGACGCCAACCGCAACTCAAAACTCGTCCTGCGCACCGCTCGAAGAGCGCTATCCTCTTGCCCATGTTCACCGCCGCCGTCGCACGACCGGGCCTCACGTTGCTGTCGGCGCTGTTGGTCGGCTATGCGGTGGCTGCGGCACAGCCGGCCCCGACGCCGCAAACGCCAGCCCCGCAGATAGCAACGCCGGCCGCGCCGGAACGTGGCGCCGATCTCGTCGGCGTCGACTTCACGGCCGTCTCGCCTGACGGACGGCCGCTGGCGGACCTCAAGGCATCGGAGATTTCGGTGCGCATCGGCGGCAAGCGTCGAGCCGTACGATCGGTGCAGCTGATCTCCATCGCGGGAGATCCGCGCGCGACAGCGTCGCTGCCTCCGGCGTTTGCCACCAACGACGCGAGCGACGGCGGACGATCGCTCGTCATCCTGATCGACGACGATTCCTTCCAGGCCGGTCGAGAGGCGGCGGTGCGCGGTGCAGTCGACGCACTCATCGCTCGCCTGTCCGACCGCGATCGGTTGTCGCTCGTCACCATGCCGTACGGCGGCGTGAAGGTGCCCCTGACCACCGACCACACCAGGGTCCGGACGGCACTGATGAAAATCGTCGGTCAATCGACCGGAACGGAGACGGGATCGGATCTGGCGTGCCGGACGCGGCGGACCCTCGAATCGCTCGCTGGCTACCTCGACAGCCAGCAGGCATTCGCGAAACGCCGGTCACCATCATGTTCATCACCGCAGGTCTCGCGGGGCCGCGACGCGATGCGTCGGTGAGCATGGCGCCCGGAATGTGCGAGCTGCGTGCGGAGCTGTTTCGTGAGGTCGGGATCGCCGCCGGAGCGGCGCGCGCACAGTTCTACGTGATTCAACCGGGTGACATGATGTTGAAGCCCTCCCGCCTGCAGACCGAGAACATAGCGGGTGCGGGGTTCATCGGTTCCGACAACCCGTTGGAAGGGATCGAGCACCTCGCCGGCGTCACGGGGGGCAAGATGCTCCAGCTCACGGGCTCGGCCGAAGGCGCCATGGGCCGCGTGCTGCACGAGAGCTCCGCATACTACCTGGCAGCAGTGGAGCCGGCGACCTCCGATCGGACAGGCCGGTCTCAGCAGCTCGAGGTCCGCGTCTCCCGGCCCGGGGTCGAATTGCGCGCGCGACCGAACATCACCTTCGCGCGGCGCGACCCGATGACGCCGCGTCCGCTGAACCCGTCACCGCGCGACATGCTCAGTGTCGCGACGGTCTTCCGCGACCTCCCGCTGCGTGCCAGCGGCTACTCGGCGCTCGAAGCCGACGGCAAGACCCTGCGGGTCCTGACCCTCGCGGAGCCAGTGGATCCGGAGGTCAGCCTCGGTTCGCTCGTGGCGGCGCTGTTCGATCGTGACGGCAAGCTCGTCTCCCACTGGACCGCCACCGCGGACGAACTGCGAAGTTCGCCGGTGATTGGCGCAATGCCGGCCCAACCCGGGGCGTATCGCCTGCGCGTGGCGGCGATCGATACGACCGGGCGCAGCGGAACCGCGGACTACGAGCTCGAGGCCGACGTCGTCCAGACGGGTCCACTCAAGTTGAGCTCGTTGATTCTCGGGTTGTCGCGCGACGGCAGCTTCCATCCGAAGCTGCAGTTCGGTACCGAGCCGGTGGCCATCGCCTACGTCGAGATGTACGGCGCGGCGCCGGGTACCCGGCTGTCGGCCGCCGTCGAACTGGCGACCGCCCTCAACGGCCCGGCGCTGTTGACCATGCCCCTGTCGATCGAACGCGCCGGCGACAACCGCTACCTGGCGAGGGGCGCAGTGCCGATCGGCGCCCTGCCCCCGGGTGACTACATCGTCCGCGCGCTGGTCGGGCTCGAAGGACAATCAATAACCAGAGTCGTTCGGACCCTTCGGAAGGTCAAATAGACTCTGGCGTCGATTGCGGATCTCGGATTGCGGATTGCAGACTGACGGATTTCTGAATGTGGGTTGACCGATTGAGGGATTGGACACTTGCCGCCCAATCAACAATCCGCAATCTGTCCATCCACAATCCGCAATCCCCAATCCGCAATTCTGCCGGGGCCGTGCTACAAAGGTCCGATGGCGCGGCTCATTATGTCCCTGGCGGTTCTGATCCTCACGGCCTGCTCCTCGGGGAGCGGCGCACCGGCCAACCCGCTGGAACAATTCACCGGCACGCGTACCCGCGTGGTGTGGGTTCAATCCGACGGCAAGGACCCTTTCGCGGCCGGGAGCAACCTGCTGCTGATGGGGCTCGACAGTACGGACGGCAAGGGAGAGCGCGCGATCCTCCCGCAGCGCGGCAGTTACGTGAAGCCGATGATCACGCCGCGCGGCCAGCAGATCGTGTTCTCGCGCGGCCCTGTCTCCGCGGGAGGCTCGGAGATCATGGTGACCTCATGGGACGGCTCCGCGGTCACGAGTCTCGGCAAGGGGTTCGCCGTCTCGTTGTGGCAGAACCCCGCAGATGCCACCGAATGGGTCTACGCGGGGGTGGATGCCGCACCCGGGAAGTACGACTTCCCCACGATCGTCCGCTTCCGGATCGACAACCCCGGGGCGCGTGAAGTCGTCTGGAACAAGACGCTGGTCAGCGCCGACACCTTTCAGGTGTCGCCGGACGGGCGGCATGCCGGTGGCCTGTTTCCATGGCCCGAGGCCGGGGTCGCAGAGTTGCCCAACGGAAAGCTCGAAAAGCTGGGGGATGGCTGCTGGACGGCGCTGGCGAGCGTGCGCGGTCCGCTGATGTGGTACTTCGACGGGGCGCATCGGAACCTCACGCTGGTGGACGTCCGCACGAGCAAGCGCTGGACGGTCAACATCAATGGCGTTCCTGGATTCGGCAACGACGAGGTCTATCACCCGCGATGGACGAACCACCCGCGCTTTCTCGTCATGTCGGGCCCGTACAACCGTGGCGGTGATAACCAGGTGCGGAGCGGTGGCGTTCAGACCGAGGTGTACCTGGGACGTTTCAGCGCCGACTACGCGCGTGTCGACGCCTGGCACCGGGTCACCACCAATGGCGGCGCTGACTCGTATCCGGACGTCTGGATCGAGCGCAACAGAAGCCCGCACCAGACTGCGGCCGGTTCGATCGGGCCGGCGTCAGCGGCCGCTCGGGATCCGGGCGCTCCAGTTGCGCCGGCCGCCGATCGGATCGTGGTGGAAGCCCGCTTCGTCAAAGCCGCGCCCGTGCCCTCCCCCGCGTCGATCGAGCCCTACCGCCACGCCCTGCTGGTGCATGAATACGAGGTGACCCGGGTGGTCGAAGGGCAGTACACGGGCAAGACGATCCTCGTGGCGCAGTGGGTGATCCGGGACAGAAAAGTTCTGCCTGACGCGCAAAAAGCGCCCGGGATGTCGCAGCGGCTGACGGTCGAACGCTTCGACGCGCATCCGGAGCTCGAAGGCGAGCGAGTGATCAGCGCCAGCGACACGCCGAAGCTCACGCTGTACTACCAGTCCAAACCCGATTGACGGGAACGCGCGCCGCTGGCCTGCGCGACGGCCACGACGCCACGACGATCACGACGCCGTTATTCCTGAACGTGGTGTCGTCGTGACGTCGAGTCGTCGTGAAGGGCGAAGGCTGGGAGTCTTGGACACGACACACGTGGTGAGTTCAAGCTGATGGTTTTCAGCTCCTACCTCTTTCTCTTTTATTTCCTGCCGCTGGCGCTGCTGTTTTATTACGCGGCGCCGATGCGGCTTCGGCACCTGGTTCTCACCGTCTTCAGCTACGTGTTCTATGGCTGGGCGAATCCGCTCTTCCTCGTCCTGCTCTTCACCTCCACGGCGATCGACTACGTGGCCGGCCTTGTTATCGAAGAGGAGGGCGGCAAGACCCGGCGCGCCCGCGCCGCGCTGGTGATCTCGCTGTCGGGGAATCTGGCGCTGCTCGGCTTCTTCAAGTACTTCAACTTCGGCACTGACAGTTTCGACGCGTTCGTGAGCTGGCTCGGCCTGCCGGCGCTGCGGCTCGACGCGGCGCTCAGGATCACGCTGCCGCTCGGGATCAGCTTCTATACGTTCCAGTCGATGAGTTACACCATCGGCGTGTACCGCCGTGATGCGCGGGCGCTGCGGAGTTTCGTCGATTTCGCCTGCTTCGTGTCGATGTTTCCGCAACTGGTAGCGGGACCGATCATCCGGTTCTCGGAGGTGGCCGATCAGATGCGCTCACGCACGCACACCGTCACCAAGTTTGCCCGCGGCGTGGCCTTTGTGTCCCTGGGCCTGGCGAAGAAGGTGCTGCTGGCCAATCCGTGCGGCAAGGTGGCGGATCTCGCCTTCGACGCCGGCTCGCTGAACGCACTCGACGCCTGGTACGGCGTCATCGCCTATGCGTTCCAGATCTATTTCGATTTCAGCGGCTACTCCGACATGGCGATCGGCCTCGGCCTGATGATCGGGTTCGTCTTCGCCAAGAATTTTGACGATCCCTACCTGGCGCACTCGATGACCGACTTCTGGCGGCGCTGGCACATCTCGCTGTCCACCTGGCTGCGCGACTACCTCTATGTGCCTCTCGGCGGCAATCGCAAGGGGCGCGCTCGGACCTATATCAACCTCTTTGTCGTCATGCTGCTCGGCGGACTCTGGCACGGCGCGGCCTGGACGTTCGTGATCTGGGGCGGGATCCACGGGGCGCTGCTCGCCTTCGAGCGAGCCACCGGGGGGTGGGGAACCCGGTGGCCCGCGCCCCTTCGGATCTCGGTGACATTCGTGATCGTGCTGATCACCTGGGTGTTCTTCCGCGCGGCCGACGTCCCGACGGCGATCCGGTATCTCGGGGACATGGCAGGGCTCGGGACTCCGCACGGGGGCGCGTCGCTGCTCGCAGGGATCATTTA
>JACDBQ010000600.1 GCA_013694845.1 Acidobacteriota bacterium | reverse complement strand
TGCCACCCCGGCGTTGACGGCGGCGCTCTTGCCGGGCGCTATTTCCCGAACGTAGTGGAGCGGCACCGGGAAATCCGTGGCCGCATGGCCGATCACCGCAGCGGTATCGTCGGAACTGCCATTGTCGACGACGATGACCTCGTCACCCGGCGCGTACTGCTGACGGCGTAGGCGGTCCAGGGTAATAGAGAGGAGCCTTGCGCGGTCGCGCGTGGCGATGACGACACTGATCCGCATCACGAGGTCTCCCCGACGCGTGGGCCGACGCTCGTGCCCGACGCCTGGACTCCGAAGCCCTTAGCCTTTCGAGCCCGGGTGTAGCCGGCAAACCAGACGATCCGCATATACCGGGCGATTGCCGTCCGGATGTCCAACCGCAGTGAGGCGAGCGCCAGTCCCGCGATGTCGGCCAACAGTTCGCGCCACAGGTGACGTGGTATATGAAGGACGTAATGTGGAGTCGTCGGATAGCCGCGCTCGAGACCCGCGACGATGACACCGTTGTCGAAGAACCATCGCTGGAAGTAGGAGAGCTGCAGTCGCTCTGCCGGCACGCGATGCTGGACGACCGCGTCCGGTTCGTAGACGCCGGGGAACCCCGCGGCCACCATGCGGAGCGCGAACTCGTGGTCCTCGCCCGTGCGGAGCGTGCCTTGGAGCTTGCCGAGGTTCGGATTCCACCCGCCGATCGTGTTCACCACTTTCCGGCGCACGGCCATGTTGGCTCCGAGCGGCATGATGTGGTTGTTCGGCTTGTCCTGGATCATCAGCCGCTCGGTTCCGCCGTCGGGCACGGCGAGAACGCCGTAGAGCGCGGGTGACATCCAGATCGGTGGTGTCGCTTCCCAGAGCGGCAGGATCCGGCCGACGACGTAATCCCCGCCAGTCTCCGTGAATGCCCGGGCGTAGCCGGCGAGCCATCCAGGAGCCGGCAGCACGTCGTCGTCGGTGAACACCAGGAAGTCCCCTTGCGCGTGGCCAACCGCCGTGTTCAGCGCGTGAGACTTGCCGGGCCGCGACTCGTGGAGGTAGACGACCGGCACGCCCATTCGACTCGCGGCATTCGCCACGACCTCGGGGGTGCGGTCGATGGAGGCGTTGTCGACGACCAGAACCTCGAATGGGTAGCCGGGTGACGCCTGCCTCGAGATGGCCTCGAGTGTGTCGTGCAGCAACGCGGCACGGTCCCGCGTCGCGATGATGATGCTGATCATCGCGAGCTCACGGTTCGACGCATCGCAGGCACCGTCCGCGGCACAGGCTGGCCGCCCCGTGTAATGTCGCGCAGCGCCACGGCCAGGCCGAGCACGAGGTACAGCGTCCAGTAGTAGGCCACCGACGCAAACAGGGCCGCCACGAACCACCCCGCGAGGCTGGCGGACAAGGCAGCAGCATAGAGGGCGAGACGGTCGTATTCGGCCGAGACCGGTCCCGGCGCGATCCGCCGGTCGCGTGGCTCCGCGCGCGCGCGAAGGGCATTGCCGGCCGCACGTGCTGCCATGAAGCCGCTGCCGATGAGCAGGGCGAAGATGATCAGCCCGAGGATGCCCAGCTCCGACGCGACCTGGAGCGGCGCATTGTGCGTCTCGCGCCAGGCCCCCTGGCGCTCGTCCGGCCTGTAGTTGGTGAACTGGCCGGCGCCGATGCCCACGATCGGGTTATCGAGGAATGCCTGGTAGCCCTCGCGAAGCAGCTGCTTTCGGGCCTCGCGCGATCCTGTTGGATCTTCTTCGGCGTTGAAGATGCTGGACATCCTCGAGGTGAAATTGGCGGGGAGCAGCGGCACGGCGGCGAGCGTCGCCAACAGCACGAGCCCCGCAATGCCCGGGCGAACGCGGCGCATCATGTAAAGAAAGACGGTTACCATCACGACGAGCCCGACCGTGCCTCCCCGGCTCTTCGCGAAGATGATCGCCAGCACGATCGCCGGTATCCCGACCAGTCCGACGGCACGGGCGAGCATCTCCTTGCGCTGAAGAGCGATGACGATCGCCAGCGGCAGGAACGCCACCATGTTCAACGCCATGTCGTTGGGATTGCCAAACAATCCGCTCAGGCCACCGCCGATCCGATTACCCTCGACCAGGTTGATGCCGCGCACGTAGTCGAAGACCGCTCGCATCGCTATATACGAGGTTCCCGCGGCGATGATGGTCACCAACCGCTCAAACCGCTGGCGCGTCGATATGGTGTTGATGATCAGCGCGAACACGACCAGGACCTTGCTGAACAGGTCTGTGAAGACCGCGATCGCGCCCCCGGGCCACATCGAGAACGGCGCCGTGAGCAGCATCCAGACGGCCAGCGCCAGTACCAGGATGAACTCCGGCGTCATCCGGGTGAACTGTCGGCCCCGAGACACCCGGCCAGAGGCAAGCGCAATGACTGCGGCCGTGCCGCTCAGTTCGGCAAGATGGAGCGGATCCAGGAACTTGAGATCGTCCTGGGGACGGAAGATCAAAACGAAGATGAAAAACAGGAGCAGCCTGTAGGCGAGGCGATCTTGCCGCTCGCGTTCAGGTTGGGCGGCGTCAATGGCTTCGGCCACCGGAACCGGCGGGCGAGTGACCTGGGCGCGCAACTTGGGCGGTAGTCCACCGGTGAACGCCAGATGTTCCGTGGCAAACATTACGGCCTCGGGGCTGGCGGAGTGGCTGTCCCGGCTATCTCAGCTGTTTCCATTTGTCGCCTCAGCGGTTCCATTACTGTCCAGCTCATCGCCACAACGCTCGTCCGCGCACGGCCGCCACCAGGCCGGAAATGGCCGCGAAGTTCATGATTACGAATGTCTGCGCTATTTTGGCCAGACGCCGAAGACCGTTGTTCATCGCAAGAATTCCCGTAAGGTCAGCTCAAGTTTGAGCTTGATGTCCGTGCATGGCGGCGTTGGATCGAGACGGTCGCCCGGTTCGCTCGGATGGTCGGGCGGCGGATCAGGAGTGCGAGGCGTTCGGCTGAGCTCCCGAGATTCAGCCCACATCCCAAATGCCGCCAGTCCGTATAGGCAGAGCTGCAGCATCAGTGCCACAGCATATACCCATGACCGTGGTGCGAGCACCGCCGACGTGAGCAGGGCCACGATCAGCGCCCAGGGAACGATCAGCCTGCCGAGCTTGTGAGAGACGTACTGCCCCCAGACAGGATTGGCGAAGGGAACCAGCAATCTGGGCTCGAGTGAAAGGATCTGATAGTTGCCGGCCAAAGTGCGCGTTTTCCGCCTGGACTCGGTGGCGCTGTCCGGTTCCGCCCGATCGAACGCCTTGGCGGCATCGTCAAACACCATTCGATGCCCTGCGAGCACCACCCGCATCGGTGCGAGGACGTCATCCAGCAGCGCTTCGGCAGGCAGCGGCTGCCACAGTGCGCGGCGCAGCGCGTAAATAGCGCCGGTCGCGCCGAGCGTCGATCCGACCCGGCTCTCGTGCCGGCGCAACCATTTCTCATACTTCCAGTACAGTCCGACCCCTTCGCCGATAGAGGCCTCGACCGTGGCGTCGCCCTCCACATCGAGCATCAGCTCCCCGGTGACGCCCCCTACCGTCGGATCTGCGAAGTTCGCCACCAGCTGACGCACCGCGTCGAGCGCAAATCTCTGCCGGGCGTCTGCGAAAACCAGGATCTCGCCCGTCGCCGCTGCCGCGCCGGCATTGACCGCCCGCGGCTTACCGCCCTGAGGAAGCTCGATCAAGCGCACAGCTGCCCGAAAGCGCTCGAGCGCCGCAGGCGTACCGTCAGTCGAGCCGTCCGACACGACGATGATTTCGACCGGTCCGGGATAGTCCTGATCGAGCAGGTTGCGGATGCGCGCAGGCAGCCGCGCCGCTTCGTTGCGAGCCGCCACGATGATCGACACAGGCGGATAGACAACGCCGGGCAGTGACCGCTGCTTGCGGATCGGCCGGGCGGCGACCGAGGACCACAGGCCCAGGAGGGCGGGGTAGCCTGCGTATACGTAGGCCACGATCGCGACCGAGGCCCAGAACAATGTCACCATAAATAAGTCGGACGCACAGCGTCCCTTTCAGCAGTCCCTGCGACAGGCTCACACTCCAGCCAGACGCTCGCGATCTTTCGGCGGACCAGGGGCGCCCAGCTTGAACACGTTCGGTGCGTTGGGACGGATCGCGTTCCTGGTGTCGACGATGGCATCCGCCTGCGCCACCATGGCGGCGTAGTCGAAAACCTTGTGGTCAGTGACGATGACCAGACAATCGAATTGCCCGAATGTCTGCGGGCCCAGTTCCACACTCCGGAGATCACGTGCGCCGGGCCAGTCGCGCGCGGAAATCGCGTGCACGTAGGGATCGACGTAGGATACCTCCGCCCCCTTCGCGTCCAGCAGGCCCATCACGTCGAGCGCCGGAGACTCCCGCAGGTCGTCGATGTCGCGCTTATACGCCACGCCGACGACGAGAACTCTCGAGCCGTTGAGCGACTTGCGCCTTGTATTCAACGCGTCTGCGACCTTCTCGACGACGTAGTGCGGCATCGAGGCATTGATGTGCCCGGCGAGCTCGATGAACCGGGGATCGAACCCGCTTTGTTTCGCTTTCCACGACAGGTAGAACGGATCGATCGGAATGCAGTGTCCGCCAAGACCTGGCCCCGGATAGAACGCCATGAAGCCGAACGGCTTCGTCCTCGCCGCGTCCACCACTTCCCACACATCGATCTGCATGCGATCGCACATCAGGGCGAGCTCGTTGACGAGGCCGATGTTCACGGCGCGGAAGGTATTCTCGAGCAGCTTCACCATCTCGGCCACCCGCGTGGAACTGACCCCGACGATGGTCTGAATCGCGCTCCCGTAGAGGGCCGCCGCCAACCGGAAGCACTCGGGCGTCACGCCGCCGACGACTTTCGGGACATTGTGCGTGTGGAAGGTCGGATTTCCTGGATCGACCCGTTCCGGTGAGAAAGCCAGGAAGAAATCGACACCCACTTTCAGCCCCTTGGCCTCGAGCAGGGGCTGCACCACTTCGTCGGTCGTGCCCGGATAGGTGGTCGATTCCAGAATGATCAGGAGCCGGGGATGGAGATGCTCGGCGATCGACTCCACGGCGGAGACGATGTAGGACATGTCCGGATCCTTGGTCTTTCGCAGCGGCGTCGGCACACAGATGTTGATCGTGTCCAGTTCCTTCACGATCGAGAAGTCGGTCGTCGCATCCAGCTTGCCGGCATCGCGCAACCTGAGGACGTCGGCTGGATCCACGTCCGGAATGTACGAGCGCCCCGCCGCGATCGCGTCGACCTTTCGTGCATCCAGGTCGATGCCCGTCGTGTGGAACCCGGCTTTTGCCAGTTCCACCGCAAGCGGCAGGCCGACGTAGCCCAGCCCGACGACACCGGCGCGTGCCCGGCGACTTTCGATTTTTTCCAACAGGGATGCGGCCAGCACTGACATCAACCACTCCTGACTAGTGTCGGGTGGCGTGAACGCTCGGGCGCGAGCCGCCGAGGATTCGTTTCAGCCACGCAAAAAATCCAGATTTCTGCTCTGGAGTGAACCGAGCGGGCTCGGGCCGGCTGGTGGTTCCCGCACTGGCGGCCGCCGCGCCGTGGCCGCGCAGACTGTGCATCAGACGGTACTCTTCAGCCATGATCCGCCGCTGCTCGGTCAGCTCCCGCTCCCGTTTTGCGAGGGCCTGCTCGCGCGCCGCCAGCCGGCTGGCGCGTTCGTTCGCCTCCTGAGCTGCCTTCGCCAGCGCCTCCTCGGAGAGGATGGGCGCGCGATTCGCCACCGGTTCCGGGCGCGCTGCCGGCGACTCCCCGGCGGTGGTGACGCTGCCGGGGCGACTGACCGGCCCGATCGCCGGAGGTGCCGCGGCCGC
>JACDBQ010000578.1 GCA_013694845.1 Acidobacteriota bacterium | reverse complement strand
GGTCGGACGGCGCCACCGTGCTGGAGTCCCGTCCGGTCGACTTGCCCGCCGGACGTCCCGCGCCGGTCGTCCCCGTGTCCTGCCGGCCGGGCTCTTTGCCTTCGTCCTTCTTTATGTCCTCGCATTTGCGCACACCCGGGGTATGCGTCGGTCTCTCGTCCTGATTGGCCATGGCCTTCTTTCCTTTCCTTTCCTTTCTGACTACGCGATCGAGCGAACAGGATTTCGCCGCAGCGACGAAAGGGGAACGACGGCGACGGGTGCGGGTTCGGTGACTTCGTCGATATCAAGTCGCTGGAGATCGGGTGCGGCTTCGTAGAATGCTCCACGGATCGTCTGCTGGAGCGCGGTCGAACCCGAACAGCCTCGTCCGCTGCGGGACAAGCGCAAGCGGACCACGCCCTCTTCGATGCTCAACAGCTCGATGGCCCCTCCCTGGGCCTGCAGCGGCGCGCCGAGGCTCTCAATGGCTTTGTCCACCCGGGTGTCGAAGTCCACGGGGTGCAGCCCGTGAAGCAGCAGCACGCTGGCAATGAGCTCGTCACGAGTGAAGCGATCCATCATGGCGGCGCCGTTGTCGGCGACGCCGCTCACGATCTCGAGCATCCGGTCGAGACCGGCGCCGTGAAGGTCGAGGATAGCTTCCACCAGCTCCTGCGTGGCGGCGCGAACGCTCGGGTCCGCCGTTCGCTGGACGGTCTCGACCAGTGCCTCGACCCGCTGCAAGCGCCGCTGGACGTCGTCAAGGTCCCTCATGGTCCCTCATGGCGACTACGGGTGGATCCCGAACATCGGCGAGTGGCGCGTCTCGATCGTCTTGCCGTTGCCAACATACATGTGTACCCCGCACGGCAGGCATGGATCGAAGCTGCGCACGGTCCGCATGATGTCGATTCCCTTGAAGTTCTCCGGGCCGTTCTCCTCGAAGATCGGCGTATTCTGCACCGCGTCCTCGTACGGTCCAGGGGTGCCGTAGACGTCGCGTGCACTGGCGTTCCACGGTGTCGGCGGATACGGATGATAGTTGGCGATCTTGCCGTCACGGATCACGACGTGGTGTAAGAGCACCCCGCGCACGGCCTCGTGGAAGCCGCAGCCGATGGCTTCGTCCGGCACCTTGAACTCGCTCCACGTCTTGGTCCGGCCGGCATAGAGCTCCTGCATCGCCTTCTCGCAGAAGTACAGCGCGGCGGCGGCGGCGTACGCCTGGAAGTAGGTGCGTGCCCGATCTCGCTCGATGGTGTTGCTCCACTGCGGAATCTTCCACTCGAACTCGACTTCGGGCAGGGACGCCGTCTTCGGCAGGTAGATCTTCACGCTCTTGCCGGTGGCCTTGACGTAACCGATATCGACGGTGCCGGCAAGCGCGGTCGCCCAGAAACGCGCAATCGGTCCGCCGCCGGTGTCGAGCGCCAGGTACTTGTCCGTCCGCTTGTCGTACCAGCGCGGGGACATCACCCAGGTGTAGTTGCCGTTGAAATCGCGCTTCTGCGGTTTCGGCAGCGTCGTCTGGTTCCACGGATGGCGCGGGTCCACGGGATTGCCGAGCGGATCCTGCTTGACGAACATCTCGCTCTTGCCCGCCCAATCGTCGTAATAGGAACTGCCCAGGAGGATGCGGATGCCGAGGTTGATGTCGACCAGGTCGGTCGTGACCAGTTCGCCATCGACGACCACACCCGGCGTCACGAACATGTTCTTGCCCCAGTGGCCCATGTTCTTGTAGGTGTAGTCGCAGACGTCCGGATTGTTGAACGAGCCCCAGCACCCCAGCAGAATCTGCCGCTGCCCGACTTTCTCGTAACCCGGTAACGCCTCATAGAAGAAGTCGAACAGGTCATCGTGCAACGGCACGGTCTTCTTCATGAACTCGACGTACCGCATCAGCCTCACCATGTAGTCGGTGAAGAGCTGGATCGTCGGCACCGTGCCGACGCCGCCCGGATAGAGGGTCGAGGGATGCACGTGACGGCCTTCCATCAGGCAGAACATTTCGCGGGTATACCGGCTCACGTGCAAGGTCTCCTTGTAGAAGGAGCCAGTGAACGGGTTGAGCGCCCGCATGATGTCGGCAATCGTCTTGTAGCCGTGCAGGTCCGCGCCCTTGGCGGGCGTCTTCTCGGCCTTCGCAAGTACGCTCGGATTGGTCTCCTTGACCATCTGCTCGCAGAAGTCGACGCCAACCAGGTTGTCCTGGAAGATGTTGTGGTCGAACATGTACTCGGCGGCCTCACCGAGGTTGACGATCCACTCGGCGATGGCGGGCGGCCGGACGCCGAACGCCATGTTCTGCGCATAGGTCGCGCAGGTGGCGTGATTGTCGCCGCAGATTCCGCAGATCCGGCTGGTAATGAAGTGCGCGTCTCTTGGATCCTTCCCCTTCATGAAGATGCTGTAGCCGCGGAAGATGGACGATGTGCTGTAGCACTCGGCAACCTCGCGGTTCTCGAAGTCGATCTTGGTGAAGATTCCCAGGCTGCCGACAATACGGGTGATCGGATCCCAGTTCATCTCGACCAGGTTCCGGCCCTTGGTGGATTTTTCAGTCGCGCTCGTCGTTGCGGTGGTCATCGGCGTCTGCTCCTCTGCACGTCACATCTGAGGCGGGTAACCGGTGGTGAGCTCGGGGCGCGCGTGACGCCACTTC
>JACDBQ010000552.1 GCA_013694845.1 Acidobacteriota bacterium | reverse complement strand
TTGGCGTATGATTCGGCTGACGTGGCGGTGGAGTCCGCCCTGAACCGCCGCTCCGACCGGACGGCCAATGACTCCTACGGACGGGTATCCGTAGGTGTCGGGTGCCCCTCCCTTCCGGTTGGAGGTTGTCATGACTTGGTTACTGATCGGCGTCGGTGGGGCTCTGGGCAGCGTGGCGCGGCATGGTCTGAATCATCTGGTCCATCAACGATTCCTAGCATCCACGTTTCCCCTCGGCATCTTCCTGGTCAATATCGTCGGCTCGACGCTCATCGGCGTCGCTGCCGGTCTGATCACTTCGGGACGAGCCCATCTTAGCGTGGAGACACGGACGTTCTTGTTCGTGGGTGTCTTTGGCGGTTTCACGACGTTCTCGTCGTTCAGTCTTGATACGCTCGCACTGTTTCGGGATGGGCATCTGCTGCAAGCGCTGAGTAACGTCGTCGGACAGGTCGGGCTCAGTTTGCTCGGCGTGTGGCTCGGATTTCGCCTAGCGTCCATGTAGTGTGGAGGCTAGAGCCCTCATGCCCCCTGGAGCCCGATGATGTCGACGAGAGATCTCATCCGATCAGAAGGCCGAGGCACGCCGACGCGAGAAGCACGAACAACGGCGGCACACGGATGACGGCCAGTGCGAAGAGGGCGCTGGCGCCTATCAGGGCGAACGTCGTATTCGGCATTGCGGTGGGCACCAGTTGCACCTCGGTCGTGACCATCAAGATGCAGGCAGCGATCACAATCCCGCTGCTGGCCCCGCGGATGTCCGATGCCCGGCCGCGTCGAACCCCGCGGGCGATCGGCACGGCCAGTACGGCGGGCGATGCCAGGGCCAACACCCCAGCGATCGCGCCCGGAATACCGGCGACCAGGTAGCCCACGATCACCACGTAGAGGCCGAGGGGACCTGGGGACGCCTGACTGATTGCGATCGCATCGTTCAACTGTTCGTCCGAGAGCACCGCGCGTTTCGTGACGAGATCCTCGCGAAGCGACCGGGACCGACGCGAAGCCGCTGAACGACACCACCGTTGCCTTCAGGAGCAGCAGGTAGAGGACGAACGTGTTCACAATTCACGCCTCAGCACCGCAGCCCCCACGACACCGGCCACGATCAGCAATGCGACTTGCGGAATCGGGAGCGTCAGCGTCACTGCCAGGGTTGCCGCGGCGATGACACCGGCACGAACGCCGCGCAGCAAGAGCTGCGGCCGCAGGAGCTTGACGACGGCCCAGAGGAGTACGGCGAGCGCGCCCGCTCGGGCACCTTGCATCGCCCTCGCCGCCAGTGGATGACCGGCGTATTGGACATACCCGGCCGCGACCATGCCCGCAATCGCCGCTGGAATGACAGCTCCGGCGGCAAGAGCCGCGGCTGCGCCTCGCCACCCTCCTCCCAGACGCTTTCCGAGAAGGACGTACATCGCCAGAAGGTTGGTTCCGGGAGTCAGGCGGGCGAGGGCATAAGCTTCATCGAAGTCGGAACTCGTCAGTGCGCCTCGTTCGAGCAACTCTTCGCGAAGCGACGCGGCAGCCGCGGCGGCTCCCACGTGTAGTCCCGAAGCGCGAATGAATGCAGCCAGCGGAAACGGCTGATCCGGCGGTGCCGGGGATGGGTACACTGTCGCCAGGGCCGGAGCCAATCGTTTGAGGACTCGCGCTCTCCGTCAACATGTTCGTCCATGCATACCCGGGTTGACCCTCCGGTCCAAGCGCTGGATCGAGGTCAACGGGCAGTTCGCGATTGGTGAAGGCGGGGGCGAATTGCTCAGAGCGATCGAGGCCGAAGTCTCTCTGGTCGGAGGCGCTCGTCAAGTCGGTTGGTCATACCGGCACGCATGGGGTTACGTGAGACGGGCCGAGCGCGTGCTGGGCGTACCGCTGCTGTCAACAAAGCCGGGCAAGGGACGGACTCGAGGCGCCGTGCTCACCAGCGACGCCAGGACGGTCGTCGCTACCTTGCTCAAGATGAGCTGACCATTCTCGGCACGAACGCCCCAGTTACAGGATCGGTGGCCACCGCCTGTATTGAAGCTCTCGCGTCTCTCAATCACGACGGCGTCCGTTCTCCCCCTCGACTCCGCCTGGCCGCCAAAGGACGACGGTAGCAACGCAGTGGACAACCGGCGCTGCCAGCCGCGCCACGCAAGCATGTCACGGCCACTGCAATCCGCCACCGTCT
>JACDBQ010000529.1 GCA_013694845.1 Acidobacteriota bacterium | reverse complement strand
GGCGCGAGGAATTACGGCGCCGGCTCGGCGGCGCCACCTATGCGGAGATCGCGGCCGGCGGCGGCGGCATCGTCGCTACGGTCGCGGCGACGCGGATGGCGACCGAGGACGAGCTGGTCGCGCAGAGCCGTCCCAGACTCGACGAAATGCTCGCATGCGGGACGACAACCTGCGAGGTCAAGAGCGGCTACGGCCTGTCGGTCGACGCCGAGCTCCGGATGCTGCGCGCAACGGCCCGGCTCCAGCAGGAACATTCGATCGACATCGTCGCCACGTTCATGGGTGCGCACGAAGTCCCGACGGAGTATCGCGACAGGCGGGAGACCTACGTGCGGCTGGTGATCGATGAGATGATTCCGGCCGTCGCCGCCGAGCGGCTGGCCGTCTGGTGCGACGTGTTCTGCGAGAGCGGCGTCTTCACGGCGCCGGAGAGCGTCAGGATCCTCGACGCGGGGATCCGAAGCGGTTTGAA
The DNA here is from genome assembly GCA_013694845.1 of Acidobacteriota bacterium. Classification (GTDB taxonomy): domain Bacteria; phylum Acidobacteriota; class Vicinamibacteria; order Vicinamibacterales; family 2-12-FULL-66-21; genus JACDCA01. Next base: position 5,533 of record JACDBQ010000529.1, on the reverse strand, counting down.
ACCCAGGATCCACGCCGACGAGCTCGGTCCGAGCGGCGGGTCGCAGGTCGCAGCGCAGATAGGTGCGCGGTCAGCCGATCACCTGATCTTTGTTCCTGACGACGGGATCCGCGGGATGGCGGCAAGCGGTGTGGTCGCCACCCTGCTGCCGAGCGCAGCGTTTTATCTGAAGCTGGGTCGGTTTGCTCCGGCGCGCGCATTCATCGACGCGTCGGTCGCGGTCGCCCTCGCCACGGATGTGAACCCGGGGGGTGGGTTTTCCCCCTCCATGCCGTTCGCCATGGCGCTCGCCTGCTTCGCGATGCACATGACCTTCGAAGAATCCCTCGTAGCCGCAACGATCAATGGTGCGTGGTCGCTGGACGTGGCGGAAACGGTCGGGAGCCTTGAACCTGGCAAGGCATCTGACGCTGTGCTCGTGCGCGGCGACGCCATAAACCTGATCAGGATGGGCGCGCCCTCCGTCGCCGCCGTCATCAAACGCGGCCGCATCGTCAGCGGCCGGGAGAACCTGCCCGGATGAAGCTGACTGCTCGTTCTGTTTCGAATCTGCTCGCGGCGTTCCGATCATCGGAGCCGACCCCGGGCGGCGGATCGGCGGCCGCCCTTGCAGGCGCTGTCGGAGCGTCCCTCCTGGCCATGGTCGCAGCCCTGTCCAAGCCCACAGCTGCCAGCGATGCGGACCGGCAGCGCCTGGCGGGTGCCGGGACCCGTTGCTCGGAGAACGCCATCCAGCTCGAGGCCCTGATCGACCAGGACAGCGATGCCTATGACCTGGTGGTGGCCGCCTTCCGCTTGCCGAAAGCGACAGACGAGGACAGGGCGAACCGGGCCACAGCCATCCAGCGCGCACTCGTGACCGCGACGGAGGCACCGCTCGAGGTGATGCGACGCGCAGCCGACGCGCTCGAAACCGCACCGGTCATCGCTGCGCTCGGCAATCCCAACGCGTCGAGCGACGTCGAGGTCGCCCTGGCGCTGCTCGGCGCGTCGCTGCGCGGTGCGCAGCAGAACGTGGAGATCAACCTGGGAAGCCTGAAAGACGTTGACTACGTGACGCGAGTCAAGGAGGAGTCGGCGCGGCTGGCTACCGCGGGGACCCGGGCGCCCGAACCACCCGTCCGCTGAGGTTCACCGCGAATTCCCAGGGCCGCGCGACAGTCGGAAAGAACTCGATCGGCAGGGTATAGGCGATGTCGAGAAGCAGGCGGTCGCTCTCACGGCGCAGCCCGACGTGGTCCGGCAGAATCGGTACGTGATTTTCCGCGGCGAGTGCGAAGACCTCCTGCAGGATCGCCTCGTCGCCGCTCTCCCGCCAATCGAGCACGCGCGCCTTCAACGCCGACTCGAACTCATGATGATGCCAGTAGGGGATCGCGAATCTTACGAGCGCGTTCGCCAGCACGATGAAGACGACGAGCTTGAAAAGCGACTTCATCAGCTTCAATGAATCTGGTGGAACAGGCGCTCCCAGCGGGTCTTCGTGAAGAAGTGAGTCACGACTGAAAACATTCGCCTGACTGTCGTGCCTACACCTTCATCGGTGTAATCGTTGCCGCCAGCCTCATACGACCAGTAGATCATGAGGGCTTTCCCCTTGACGTAGTGGCGCGGCAGGAATCCCCAGTACCGGCTGTCCTGCGAGTTGTCGCGATTGTCGCCCATCACGAAATACTGCTCAGCGGGCACGGTCACCGGGCCGTAGCGCTCCCGCACGTCGAACGAGGTCACCTCGGCGGATGCGTGCGAAGGCTCCAGAAAATGCACATACGGCTCGTCGAGAGGATGGCCGTTGACGTAGACCTTCTTGTCTCGGAGCTCGATCGTCTCCCCGGGTAACCCGATCACGCGCTTGATGAAGTCGCGCTCCGGCTGGTCGGGGAACTTGAAGACGACAATGTCACTGCGTCGAATGTCCCGCACTGGCAGCAGCGCGCGTTCGACCGCCGCAGGCTCCGGGCCGAAGACAAACTTATTGACGAGCAGATGGTCGCCGATCAGCAGATTGTTTTCCATCGACCCGGTCGGGATCTTGAACGCCTGGACGACCCAGGTCCGGACGAACAGCGCAAGGATCACCGCGATGACGATCGACTCGAAATATTCGCGGACCGTGGATTTTCGAAATGGTGTGCGTGTCATCTTTTCTTGTTGCTCGCGGGGCCCCACCCCCGCTCGCGCTCACTCGGCGGCCGCCCTGCGGCCGGCTCCACTCGTCGCCTCGCTCGGGCCGCAGGCGCTCGGGGCCCCACCCCCGCTCGCGCTCTCGACGGCCGCCTCGACCCGCCGATGTCGGGTCGCAAGCGCTATTCCGAAAAAACTTTCAGGACCGCCAAAAACGCTTCCTGCGGAATTTCGACTCGGCCGACGCGCTTCATTCGTTTCTTGCCTTCCTTCTGCTTCTCGAGCAGTTTGCGCTTACGGCTGATGTCTCCGCCGTAGCACTTTGCCAGGACATTCTTCCGAAGTGCTTTCACGGACTCGCGGGCGATGATACGACTGCCGATCGCCGCCTGGATCGCGATCTCGAACATTTGCCGGGGGATCAGCTCGCGCATCTTGGTCGCCAGTGCGCGGCCGCGCGCGTAGGCAGAATCCTTGTGGACGATCACCGAGAGAGCATCCACCGGTTCCTCGTTGACGAGGATGTCGAGTTTCACCAGTGGCGCTTCCTGGTAGCCGGTCACGTGGTAATCGAGCGATGCATATCCTCGGGAAATGGTCTTCAGCCGGTCGTAGAAGTCCATGACGACTTCGTTGAACGGCAGCTCGTAGGTGACCAGCACGCGGTCCGACTTGAGGTACTCGATCGACTTTTGAACACCCCGCTTCTCCTGGCAGAGCTTCAGGATCGCGCCGACATGCTCCGCTGGCGTGAGCATCATCGCGGTGATGATCGGCTCTTCGATCTGATCGATCCGGCTGGCGTCCGGAAGTTTCGACGGACTGTCGATCTCGAGCAGCTCGCCATCCGTGGTCCGCACCCGATACAGGACGCCCGGAGCCGTGGTCACGAGATCCATGTCGAACTCGCGTTCGAGCCGCTCCTGGACAATTTCCATGTGCAGCAGCCCGAGAAAGCCGCAACGGAACCCGAACCCCAGCGCCGCCGACGTCTCAGGCTCCCAGAAGAACGATGCGTCGTTGAGACGCAGCTTCTCCAATGCGTCGCGCAACTGCGGGTACTCGCTGCCTTCGACCGGATAGAGCCCGGCGAAGACCATCGGCTTGCTCACCTTGAAGCCGGGGAAGGCGTCGGTCGTCGGGCGCGCGGCCTCGGTGATCGTATCGCCGATCTGCGCATCGCTGACGGTCTTGATCCCGGCGAAGATGAAGCCGACTTCTCCGACGCCAAGCGCCTCCACGGCGTTCGGCTTCGGCGAGAACACGCCGACCTGGTCGACGACATACTCCTGTCCCTTCGCCATGAGCCTGACTTTCATTCCCGCTCGCACGACGCCGTCGATGACGCGCGTCAGGATGATCACGCCCCGGTATGCGTCGTACCACGAGTCGAAGATCAGGGCCTTGAGCGGCGCATCCGGTGTGCCCTCGGGCGGGGGCAGGCGCTTGACGATGGCCTCGAGGATTTCGTGAACCCCGGTGCCCTCTTTCGCACTTGCGAGAATCGCCCCATCGGCATCGAGACCGACGATCTCTTCGATCTGCCGCTTCGCCTCCTCGGGCTGCGCGCCAGGCAGGTCGATCTTGTTGATGACCGGAATGATCTCGAGACCGTTGTCGACCGCAAGGTAGGCATTCGCGAGTGTCTGGGCCTCGACGCCCTGCGACGCATCCACGAGCAGCAGCGCTCCTTCGCATGCCGCCAGGGATCGTGTGACTTCGTACGAAAAGTCCACGTGCCCGGGGGTGTCGATCAGGTTGAGGATGTAGGTATTCCCGTCGTCCGAGGCGTAGGTGAGGCGCACCGCGTGCGCCTTGATCGTGATGCCACGCTCGCGCTCGAGATCCATGCTGTCGAGGACCTGGGCTTCCATTTCGCGCTTCTGCAGCGCACCGGTCATCTCGAGAAAGCGGTCGGCCAGCGTCGACTTGCCATGGTCGATGTGCGCGATGACGGAGAAATTACGTATGAAACGCTGGTCCATGGGGATCTGAACTATTGATTATATCTGGCTTAACCAGTCAGCTATGGGCGCCTGGGGAGGGGTCTACTGCGGATTGCGGATTGTGACTGCTGATCGACGGACTGGAGATCGTGGATTGGAGAACCAATCTCCAATCCGCAATCCGCAATCCAGCGCTAGCGCTGATCGAGCGGCTGGAGCGGCTGCGGATGCTGCGGGCCGATGTAATCGGTGCGCGGCCGGATCAGACGGTTGTTCGCGTACTGTTCGAGGCAGTGGGCCGTCCAGCCCGAGATGCGGCTGACGGCGAAGATCGGTGTGAAGAGGTCGATGTCGATCCCCAGCGTGTAGTAGGTCGACGCCGAGTAGAAGTCGACGTTGGGATGGAGCTTTTTTTCTCCGGTCGCGAGTGTCTCGATGCGACGGGACATCTCGAACCAGCGTGTGTTCCCGGCCTTCTCGCCGAGCTCTTTCGACATTCGCCTGAGATGCGTCGCTCGCGGATCTTCGGTGCGATACACGCGATGTCCGAAACCTGGAATCTTGACCTTCCTGGCGAGCTTGCCACGGATGGCTTCATCGATCTTCTCCGCCGGCGCATCCTGCCCGATTTCGATGAGCAGGCGCATGACGTCAGCATTGGCTCCGCCGTGCAGGGGGCCCTTGAGGGCGCCGATCGCGCCGACCGTCGCGGAGTACAGGTCCGTGAGTGTCGCGGCGGCGACCCGCGCAGCGAAGGTCGACGCATTCAGCTCGTGGTCGGCATGCAGCACCAGGGCGATGTCGAACGCGCGCGTCGCGAGTGCGCTCGGCCGGTCCCCTGACAGCAGGTAGAGAAAGTTCGCCGCGTGACCCAGCGCCGGATCCGGCTGGATCGGACCACCGCCCGCTTTCATCCGGCCGTAGGTCGCGACGATGCTTGCGATCTGTGCGGTCAGCCGGACCGCCTTCCGGTAATTCGCCTGGGGCGAGTTATCCCCGGCCTGCGGATCGTACTGCCCGAGCGCAGACGTGAGCGTCCGTAGCATGTCCATCCCGTCGCTCGCCGGCAGCTGCTTCATCAGTCGCAGGACCGGTTCCGAAAGCGCACGCTCCGCGGCAAGCTGCGATTGCAGGTCGCCAAGCTCCGCCCTGTTCGGCAACCGTCCGTGCCACAGGAGATAACACACCTCCTCGAAGCTAGCGCCCCGCGCCAGGTCGTGGATGTCGTAGCCGAAGTACGCGAGCACACCCCGATCTCCATCCAGGTAACAGATGGCCGAGGTTGCGGCGACGACATCTTCGAGCCCCGCCTTGGGCTTCGCTTCATCAGTGGGCATACGAGAGTGATAGCAGTAGCTCTCAGCTGTCAGCCGTCAGCTGTTCGGAACGAAAAAAGGGCCGCCCTTGCGGCGGCCCCTAGTGAGCTCCGAAAGCTCCGACGTCAGCTGACCGCTGACCAGCTG
>JACDBQ010000508.1 GCA_013694845.1 Acidobacteriota bacterium | reverse complement strand
GCGCGGGACCCAGGGGCTGCGGCGCACCCGGGTTCCGGACGGCGGCGCCGCGGCGCGCGGCATTGACGGACGCACGCGCGCGCTCCTCGCGCTTGCGCGCGCGGATCTCGGCGATCCGCTGCGCGATCGGGATCTCGAGCTTGCCTTCAGGCTGTGCGGCATAGTCGAAATCCGGCACCGTCACCCGTGGCAGACGGCGCCCGATCGCCTTTTCGATGTCGCGCAGATCCGATTCTTCGTCGGGCGCGACGAACGTGAACGCGTCCCCCGTCGCTTCGGCGCGACCGGTGCGCCCGACCCGGTGAATGTAGTCATCCGGCGCCTGCGGCACGTCGAAATTGACGACGTGACCAAGCTCCTCGACATCGATCCCTCGGGCCGCGATGTCGGTGGCGACGAGCACCGGGTAACGCCCCGACTTGAACCCCGCCAGTGCGGCGGTCCGCTGCCCCTGTGAGCGATTGCCGTGGATCCTCTCGGCGTTGATGCCGCTCCGCACGAGGAATTCGGTGACCCGGTTCGTGCGGTGTTTCGTCCTTGTAAAGACGAGCGCCTGCTTGATCTGCCCCGTCTTGAGCAGGTGGACCAGCAATGCCCGCTTGACGTCCTGGGACACAGGGTAGACCGCCTGCGTGATCCCGGAGGCCGGCGCGGCCTGCCGCGCTCTCTGGATCATCTCCGGGTTCCGGAGCATCTCCTGGGTCAGCTTCAGGATCTCGGGCGGCATCGTTGCGCTGAAGAACAGCGTCTGTCGCTTCTGGGGAATGTGGCGGAGAATGCGGCGGATATCGGGCAGAAACCCCATGTCGAGCATCCGGTCCGCCTCGTCGAGGACCAGGTACTCCAGGTGCGCGAGCTTCGCGTAGGGGGAACGCAGATGATCGAGCAGCCGGCCCGGGGTCGCGATCATGACGTCGACTCCCGCCCGGAACGCGTGCTCCTGAGGGCCCATCGAGACTCCGCCGAAGACCGAGGCGCCGGTCAACGGCGTGTGTACGGCGAGCGCATTGAATTCTTCCAGGATCTGCGCGGCCAGCTCACGTGTCGGCGCGAGCACGAGGGCGCGCGTCCGTCCGCGCGGTTTATCCATCAGGTTATGCAGGATTGGCAGCATGAAGGCGGCGGTCTTGCCGCTGCCGGTCTGCGCGCACGCCAGCACGTCGCGACCCGCGAGTGCCGGGGGAATGGCGTCCGCCTGGACCGGAGTCGGCCTCGCGAAGCCGAGCTCGCGAATACCCTTGATCAGACTGGGATGAAGTTTGAGGCTGCTGAACGGCAAGAAGTTCTCCACGGGGGGCCGCCGGGGCCGCCCCAACCTTCTCACGATACCGGTTGTGGCGGGCGGCGTCTACAACGAAGGGCCGTGCGCCGCCGCAGGGCGCGGCATTCAGCTGCGGCCGGCGACGCTACTTCGGAAAGCCGGCGGTCGTCTTCACTTCCTCGATCTGCGCCGTATGGCGCGCGCTGTGCCCGCCGACGAGCAGCACCCACTGATGCAGGTCGAGCGGACCGAACGCCGGGTGCGGCGCCGCGTGGCCGCGCAGGTCCTCGGTGGTCGTCTTGGTCCAGGCGATCGTCTTGTCACGGGACGCGTTGAAGTCCTTGACCAGTGCCTCTTTGGTCGCCCACTTGTTCACCGGCTTGAGCATCTCTGGCGCCTGGGCCTTTTTTGTCCGGTCGGTGACCCCGGCAATCAGCTGGTCGTCAGTCATCCCCTCGCCGGGCTTCGGAGCCGGGGCCTTGATCATCTGGGTTGAGATCATGCCTAAAATCGTGTCTTCGCTGATCGCGATGTGCTCGGCCACTTCGGCGATCGACCAGGTCTCGGGCGAGGGTTTGTGCTTCCACTGCGCTTCGGTCACATCGGCGATGGATTTGAGAAAGGCCTGGCGGGTGTCCTCCAGGTATTTGGCCGCTGCCTCCCGGTCGTTCTGCGCGGCCGCCGGCTGCGCCGCCGCGGTCGCCGCGACCATCAAGGATGCACAGAACGCCGCCGCTAGCTTCAACTTCATTGACTGCTCCTTCGAGAAAACGGACCACGATCTTAATACGGGTGCCACGGAAGGGCACGGTTAACCGTCGCCCTCCTCATTCGTATTACCCGGCAGGCTGAACTCTTCGGGCGCCAATTACGTCAGGTGCTGAACAATGCTGCATGACGTGCGCGCGGCGGTCCGCGCCATTCTCAAGGACCGGTGGCTTACTGCAGCGTCGGTGTTCGCGCTGGCGCTGGGCATCGGCGTGAACGCCACGGTCTTTACCCTGGTCAACGCGGTGCTGATCCGCGGCCTTCCCTTCCAGGATTCCGACAGCCTCTATGTGCTGGGTACCCGCAGACTCCCGGCGGAGGGTCCAGTGCGCGCGGGAGGCGCGTCATACCAGGAGCTCGAGGACTGGCGATCGCAGGCCCGTCTTTTTACCGACATGGCCGCGTTCACCCAATCCTCGATGAATATCGCTGACGACCTGGCGATGCCGGAACAGCAGAACGGTGCCAGGGTATCGGAGAACCTGTTCAGGCTTCTCGGCCAGCGGCCGCTCCTCGGCCGGGATTTCAGCGCCGCCGACGGGCAGAAAGGGGCGCAGCCGGTGGTGATTCTCGGCAATGCGCTCTGGAAGAACCGGTACGGCGCGGATCCGAACGTCCTCGGCAAAGCGATCCGTGTCAACGGCGAGCCCGCGGCGATCATCGCGGTCATGCCGCCCGGCGTCAAATTCCCGACCCGTGCGGAGATATGGACGCAGATCATCCCGACGACGGAGACCTCGAAGCGAAGCAACCGCGGATACTCGATCGCCGGACGCACCGGGGCGGGCGTGAGCCGTGTCGAAGCGCAAACGGAGCTGAGCGGCCTGGCGGCGAGGCTCGCTTCGGAGTATCCGGAGACGAATAAGGATGTCGGCGCGGTGATGCAGACGTTCAACGAGCGCTTCAACGGCGGTGAGATCCGGACCGTCTTCCTGGCGATGCAGGGAGCCGTCGCCTTCGTGCTCCTGATCGCGTGCGCGAACGTGGCGAATCTGCAGCTCTCGCGATCGATCCGTCGGGCGCGCGAAATTGCGGTGCGTGTCGCCCTCGGGGCAACACGCTGGCGTGTGGTCCGCCAGCTGTTGGTGGAGAGTGTCCTGCTTGGATGCCTCGGCGGTGCGCTCGGTCTGCTGATCGCCGTGGGCGGCGTTCGGGCGTTCGATGCTGCCGTTGCGGACGTCGGGAAGCCGTACTGGATTGTCTTCACGATGGACTACGTCGTGTTCGCCTTCCTCGGCGGCGTCTGCGTGCTCACCGGCATTCTTTTCGGGATCGTTCCGGCGCTGCAGATCTCGAAGACGAACGTGAACGAGCTCCTGAAGGAAGGCGGCCGCGGCAATACGGGCAGCCGGCGCGCGCGATGGCTGAGCGGAACGATGGTGGTGGTCGAGCTCGCATTGACGCTGGTGCTGCTGGTTGGCGCCGGACTGATGGTCCGCAGTTTCATGAAGCTCTACACGGCGGACCTCGGCATCCCTACCGAGCACCTGATGACCATGCGGATAGCGTTGCCCTCGACGAAGTACCCCACGGCCGAACAGCGGATGGCCTTTTACGATCGCTTGTCGCCGAAGCTTGGTGCGATCGCTGGCACCGAGGCCGCGTCGATCACGACCGGCGTGCCGGGGTTCGGCGGGGGCCGGCGTCGGATGGAACTCGAGGGCCGGACGGTGCCGTCCAAATGGGAGGATCGTCCCGAGGTTGTGGCCACCGTCGTGAGTCCTGGCTTCTTCCGCACGACCGCCATCAACGTGCTGCGAGGCCGGGGATTCACCGAGACCGACGGCACACCCGGCTCCGAGGTCCTTGTCGTCGATCAACAGTTCGTCGCACGACATTTCGCGGGAGAGGATCCCCTCGGGCGAAGGGTCAAGTTCCCCGCCCGCGAGCCGGTCACCGGACAGCCGGCGCCTGTGTGGCGGACCATCGTCGGCATCACCAGAACGGTCGAGGACCTGCCGGAGCCTGGAGCGACGCAGGCGGCGGGCTCGGTATACGTGCCGTATCGCCAGGAGCCTCCGTCGGGCGCCGCGCTGCTCGTGCGCAGCCGGCTGGATCCGACCGCGGTCATGAACGCTGTCCGGCGCGAGGTGCAGAGCGTCGACCCGGACCAGCCAGTGTTCACCGTGCAGACGGTTGACCAGATGCTGGCCCAGGCGACCTGGCCGTACCGGATCTTCGGGTCGCTTTTTGCGATCTTCGCCCTCATCGCCCTGGTGCTCTCCGCTGTCGGCCTCTATGCGGTGATGGCCTACTCGGTCACGCAGCGCACGCCGGAGATCGGCGTGCGCATGGCGCTTGGAGCGAGTCGACGCCAGGTCTCCTGGCTGGTGATGCAGCGCGGCTTGACGCAGATCGGCACTGGCCTGGCGATCGGCCTGGCCGGGGCGTACGGGTTGAGCCAGGTGCTCGCCGAGCTGCTCGCGGGGATCACTCCCACCGATCCGCTGACCTTCGCCTCGATCACGGCGCTGCTCAGCGCGGTCGCGGCAGCCGCGTGCCTGATCCCCGCCCGACGCGCGAGCCGCGTCGATCCCCTCGTCGCCCTCCGCGACTGATCCACGCCTGGAGAGACGGGGCCAGGGGGCCTGGCCCCAATCCTCGCAAATTACTCCAGGGTCAGGAGTTTAGCCGAACGCCAGACACCTCTCGAGGGTGGTTGTAGCGACGTCGCGGGCTTATCCTCGTGCTGCTGGAACTCAGGCTATCGCTTCGCGGGCGTGTGGTTAAATGCGCGCATGAAGCGACTCCTCCTGAGCGCGCTGGCGCTCTGCCTGGCGGCCGGCCTCGCGGCGCAGCCGCCCGCATACGACCTCGTCATCACGAATGGACGGATCGTTGATGGCACCGCCGCGTCCTGGTATCGAGCCGACATCGGTCTCCGCGGCGACACGATCGTTCGCGTCGCGCCATCGATCGATCCGGGGCCAGGACGAGTCATCGACGCAGCCGGGAAGGTGGTCGCCCCCGGCTTTATCGACATCCACACGCACGCGCGCCGAGGCATATTCGAAGTACCCACAGCCGAGAACTACGTGCGGCAGGGCGTCACCACACTCATCGAAGGCCCCGACGGCGGGTCTCCGGTCCCGCTCGGACCTTTCCTGGCCAAGCTGAGTGCGCTGAAGATGTCGGTGAACCTCGGCAGTTTCATCGGCCAGGGGTCCATACGGTCCGCGGTCATCGGCGACGGGGACCGCAAGGCGACGGTCGAAGAGATCCAGAAGATGCAGGCCCTCGTCGAGCAGGGCATGCGGGACGGCGCCTTTGGATTGAGCACCGGACTGTTCTACGTTCCCGGCTCGTTCACTCCCACCGACGAAATCGTCGAGCTCGCCAGGACCGCGGCGCGATTCGGCGGGATGCACAAGTCTCATCAGCGCGAAGAGTCGAGCAAGGTGCTCGAGAGCGTCGGCGAGACGATCGCCATCGGCGAGCGAGGCGGTCTCCCGACACAGGTCACGCACCACAAGATCATCGGCAAAGCGAATTGGGGCCGCTCCGCGGAGACGCTCCAGTTGATCGACGAAGCGCGGGCGCGCGGGGTTGACGTGACCAGCGATCAGTATCCGTACACGGCGTCCAGCACCAGCGTGGCTTCTGCCTTGGTCCCCGCATGGGCGCTGGAAGGTGGGCGTCCGGAGATGATGACCCGATTGAAGGATCCCGCCATTCGGGCGAGGATCCGTGCCGAAACGATCACGGCCATCCGCGACGCCCGGGGCGGCGGGGATCCGAAAAACGTCCGGTTTGCGAGCTGCGGATTCGATCCGTCACTCTCCGGCAAGACCCTGGCGGACCTGACCACCCGCCGGGGGCTCCCGCCGACGATCGAGAATGCCGCCGACACGACCCTGTGGCTGGTCGAGCAGGGTGGCTGCCAGGGCATCTTCCATGCGATGAGTGACGACGACGTGCAGCGGATCCTGCGGCATCCGACGACCATGATCGGGTCCGACGGCGAGGTGCCGATTTTCGGTCGCTCGAACCCGCACCCGCGCAGCTACGGAACGTTCGCGCGCGTGCTTGGGTTGTACGTTCGGGAAAAAAAGACAATTACGCTCGAAGAGGCGGTGCGGAAGATGACATCGTTCCCGGCGGCACGGCTGCGGATCCAGGACCGCGGCATTCTCCGTCCCGGCATGAAGGCAGACATCGTCGTCTTCGATCCGGCGACGGTGCGTGATCTGGCGACCTTCGACAAGCCGCATCAGTACGCCGAAGGCTTTTCGCACGTGATCGCCAACGGCCAGGTGATCTACGAGAATGGCGCCATGACCGCGGCGCGGCCGGGCGCTGTACTCTATGGTCCGGGACGCAAGTCCGAGCGTCGGTAGGAATGCGCCGCCCACGAGTGCCGCTCACGTGAGGCCGATCGGGGCCGAAACCACCTGGAGCGTGCGCGACATTGGCGAACACGCCAGAGGACCTCAGAACTCCCCTCTCGAGACCCGCGTCTAATCCTCGATATGGCCCTTGTCACCAGCCGCGTCAATCGAATCGCCCGGCGTCTCTGGCGCGCGCCGCTCTTTTCCACGGTCGCCGTGC
>JACDBQ010000493.1 GCA_013694845.1 Acidobacteriota bacterium | reverse complement strand
GACGGCGGCCAAGCCCTGGATCAAGATCTCGGCCGCACTGATCGCCTTCTGGACGGGGCCGGTGGGCAGCGGCGGTTGGGAGCGGACCGAAGCGTACTATCGCGTGTTTCAGGACTGGCAGGCCTGGGCGCAGGAGGGTACCCTCGATATCCTGTCACCCATGATCTACAAGCGCGAGCACGCCGTCGTGGAACAAGTGCAGTTCGACGACTGGCTCACGTTCACCAAGAACCTCGCCCAGACTACCGGCCGTCACGCGTTGCCCGGACTGGGCGCTTACCTCAACGGCGTCGAAGGCACCCTGCGGCAGTCTCGCCGCGCCCTCGGCCGCGCACCGTATGCGACCGCGCCAGCGGACGGCGTGATCTTCTACGCTCTCGGCAACACCGCTCCAGGCACTGTGACCGGCAACAGCACCAGCGCGGCGGTGCCGGACAATCCTTTCTCTTATCCGCTACCGGGCGTCAGCACGCCGAAGCGCACGAACGCCGACTTCTTCTCGGCGGTCACGACCAGCGCGAACACCACCGGGACGGTGCTATTCGAAGATCCCGGCAACGGTCCACTCTTCACGGTGCCGGTCCCGGCACCAGACATGCCGTGGAAATCCAGGCCGACACAAGGGCACATGATGGGGTTCGCGCGGCTGGAAGATGGGACGCCGCTGGACGGAGGGACGGTCACGATCACGGCGCTGTCTTCCGGAGCCACGCGCACGGTGAAAACCGATGGCGGCGGCTTCTACGGCGCCGTCGGCCTCGAACCTGGCGACTACAACGCGCGGGTCGAACAGAGCAGCGTGCAACTCGACGTCTGCAGGTTCACTGTCGTGGCCGGTCAGGTGACATCGACCGATGCGCGGCGCGAGACAACGGCACCTGCGACGACCGCCGCCATCGATCCGACGTCGCCTCTCGGGGCCAACGGCTGGTACCTTGGCGACGTGCGCGTGTCGCTCGCGGCTATTGACGAATGCTCCGGCGTCGCGCGAACCGAGTATTCCGCCGACGGCGGCTCGACATGGCAGGCCTACGGTGACGGCATCGTGGTGGCGTCCGAAGGGACCACCGTTCTGTCCTACCGATCGATTGATGGAGCGGGCAATGTGGAAGCCACGTCCCTCCTCAGCGTGCGGATCGACAAGACGGATCCGACGATCACGATCACGGCCGATCGCACCGTGTTGTGGCCGGCCAACGGCCGAAGAGTGGTGGTCACCGTGTCGGGCTCGGCGGTCGATGGGCCGTCCGGGCTGGCGGGGGTGAGCTATGAGATCGTTGACGAGTACGGCTTGGCCTTCAGCGTCCCACCGCGCGTGCTCGAAGGCCGCTCCATGACCTGGGAGGAGGCCGTGACCTTCGAGGCCCGCCGTGACGGCCGGGATCTCGACGGCCGGCGTTACACGGTCATTGCCACGGTGCGGGATGTGGCCGGGCGCACCGCGTCGGCGACGGTGGGTGTGCTCGTACCGCACGACTCGCGCAGGTCCAAGGCTCGCTGAGCCGCGACGCGCGACGATCGTCAGACGGGGTGATATCACCTCCAACGCGGCCCAGCGATCCCCACATTTTCGCCGTGTGCCAGCCGACGATGTCCGCGCTGGCGTGGTCGATGACCCCGAACCACGCCAGTCCCCTCACTAGGAGAATTGGGCGGTGGACCCTGGGTAACCACCGCCCATGTCGCTACTTCTTCTTGGCGGCGGGGGCTGGTGGAGGTTTCGGCGTCCAGAATTCGGGATCGGCGTCGATCCACGCCTTGTTCAGATGGCTCATCTTGGGATTGAACGCGAAGATCCTGTTTTGCTGCCACTCGATGGCGTTCCGGTTCATCTCGGTGTTCCTCGCTCGGCCGCCTTCGCCCATCGCATCGCGATACGCGGCGGCACCGTGCTTCGCGCCCGATTGGTCGAGCGTCGCGAGCGACTCGAGTGCGTAGAAGAACAGAAAAGTGCCGCTCTGCCCCCCCGAGGTGATCTCGTACACGGCCCAGTGCTCGTCAAGCTATGCCTTCGTGTGTGCGGCGATGATCTCCTGCCACCGCTCGATGAATTCGCCCACATAGCCTGGTTTGACGACGACCGTGTCGACGTTGAAATATCGCATCTTGGGTAGGCTGACCGCGGGCTGATAGCTCAATCGCGGGCGGAACGTGCCGATGAGGGTTGTCGTGCGCGTGAGCAGTTCGCCATCCTGTGCCGAAAACTTCGAACTGTCGCTCAACGATGGGGCCGCATCCTGCGCAAGTCGATCTTTATCGTACTCGGCCAGCGACCCGAAACCGGTAAAAAACCATGCTTCGCTCGGTCCCGTGATCGACGTGGTCCCAAGCCAGCCTGTGAGCCACTGGGACGTGCTCGCTCATCTGGTGACCCGTTACGATCTGGACGGCCTGCATCTCCACCGCATCCGTTATCCGGAAGCGCCGATCGACACGCCCCCGACTGGATTGGCGACGTGGGGCATCAATGTCGGCTACAACGAGACGGATCCGACGATCACGATCATGGCCGATCCCACCGTGCTGTGGCCGGCCAACGGCCGTAGAGTAGTGGGCACCGTGTCGGGATCGGCGGTCGATGGGCCGTCCGGGCTGGCGG
>JACDBQ010000492.1 GCA_013694845.1 Acidobacteriota bacterium | reverse complement strand
GCTTCAGACCATGGTCGTCACCGGAACCCAGACACCGAGGATGAACCTCGACGCCAGCGTGGCCGTCACCACGCTTACCGCGAGCGAAGTCCAGGCCGCCGCGCCGCGGAGCACCACCGAGATGCTGCGCTACGTGCCCGGCTTCACCCGGGTGGAGAGCTCCGGCGGCGAGGTCAATCAGAACATCTCGATGCGCGGAATTCTCGGTGTGGAGTACGTGATGTTCATGGAAGACGGGATGCCGGTGTTCCCCACCGTGCACACGTTCTTCATGAACGCCGACAATCTCTTCCGCTTCGACACCAACATCGAGCGGATGGAGGTGGTCCGTGGCGGCGCCTCGGCGCTCTTCGGATCCAATACCCCGGGCGCCATCATCAACTTCATCAATAAGACCGGTGGCGACCGGTTCGGCGGCACCACGCGACTCACCGGCGGCACTCAGGAGTTCGCCCGCTACGACCTCAACGCCAACGGCCCGCTGGGCGAGGACTGGAACTTCAACGTCGGCGGCTTCTACCGGTACGACCATGGCGTGCGGGACCCCGGCTTCACCGGGATCCGGGGCGGGCAGCTCAAGGCCAACGTCACCCGGCGGCTCGACAACGGCTACCTGCGGGCGTCGGTCAAGCACATCAACGATCGGAACCAGTTCATCCTCCCGCTCCCGTTCGCCAATCCGGACGACCCGAATTACGTCGAGGGCTTCAGCAACTACGGGGCGATGAACACCCCTGAGGGACTCAACCTCGAAGTGCCGACGCCCGACGGCACGTTGCGCCTGCCGCTCGACAACGGGCTCCGGACCGAGGCCACCTGGTTCACGGTGGATGCGGCCATCGACCTGAACGACGACTGGCGGCTCCAGAACACCGCGCAGGCCATGCAGAACGATCAGGAGTGGAACGCGCTGCTGCCCAATAACATGGTGTCGGCGGCCGACTACATCACCAGCCTGGCTCTCCCGGTCGGCACCACCGCGCAGCTCTTCTTCACCAACCACTTCGACGCGTTCGGCGCTCGGCTCCCGTTCGACACCCCGAACGGTCTCGTGGCGCTCGCCGGCGAGTGGCACGTCCGGAAACCGATCTCCGCCATTCACGACCAGATCCAGCTCCGCCGCCAGTTCGGCCGGCACAGCTTCGCGGTGGGGGCGTACCTCGCGCACTATACGCAGGAGAACCAGTGGAACTTCACTGACATCCTGACCGACATACGGGACAATCCCCGCTTCCTCGACCTGGTCACCAACACCGCCGGGACCCTGGACACCGTGACCAGCAACGGGTTCAGGAATTTCCTGTCGAATTACGTCAACGGCACGGGTGAGACCAACGTGGTCTCCGGTGTGGTCGGCGGCGAGATCCAGCTCACCGACCAGCTCCGCGCCGACCTGGGCGTGCGGGTGGAGTACAACAACTACGTGCAGGCGGCGGAGAACACCGGGATCGTGGACCTGGACAGCGATCCCACCACCAGGTTCAACAACATCGAGTTCGGCAACAACACATTCCGGCACTTCACCCACAACATCACCGACTGGGCCGGCTCGCTGGGGCTCAACTACGTGGTGAACGACAACCTCGCGGTGTTCGCCGCTGGCTCTCGCGGCTACAAGATGCCCGCGCTCGACGAGCTGCTCGAGGCCCAGAGCCAGGACCAGGTTGATCTGTTCGACGCCCGCGAGGTGCAGTCGATCGAGGGCGGAGTCAAAACGCAGCTCGGCCGGGTCGCGTTCACCGTGAACGGATTCTTCACCAACCTCAAGAACGTGATCGGCCAGGGGGCGGAGCTGGACCCGGTCACCGGCGGTACCATCTGGGTCATCCGGGAATCCCCCGACAACCGGTCGTACGGCGCCGAGCTCGAGGCGATCGTGTCTCCGACTCCGGGGCTGCAGTTCCAGGGCAGCGCCACGTTCCTGCAGGCCGAGCTGGCTGGGGGAGTGGACAGCCTCGAGCGCTTCAGGGGCGCGCGGCTGGCGGTCGTTCCGAGACACCTCGGCAACCTCGCCGCGACTTTTTCGCCGCCCGCCTTCTCCGACCTGCAGCTCCGGGCCGACTGGCACTGGGTGGGCGCCCGCCTGACCGAGAGTCCGCTCACCAGGGTGGACAACACCGAGCTCCCGTTCTACAACTATTTCAACTTCGGCGTGAGCCTCGGCATTCCGCGCGCCAGTGTCCGCCTTAACCTGGATCTGCTGAACGCGTTCCAGAGTAAGGGGCTGGAGGAAGGCAACCCGCGCCTGCTTGGGGTCGGCGGCTCGCCGATCTTCCTCGCCCGTCCGTTGCTCCCGCGGCGGCTGCTGGTGGGGGTGACCTACGACTTCGGGGCGGGCAGTGGGAGCACGCTGGAAGGAGAGCCTGGCCAGTAGGAGGCAGGCGTGGGCTGCACCCGTCTCATCCCGAGACGCGTGGGTGGTGATGGTGCCTTGATGTCATCCCGAGCGGAGCGAGGAATCTTGCCGGTGCGTTTCCGGAACCGGCGCAGAAGATCCCTCGCTCCGCTTGGGCTGACACTCGCGGGCACCTGTTACGCGTGGGCGCTGTCCGCCGTCCCAGCGGCCGCCCAGGACTCCAGCTTCCTGCTCGCCACTGACGACCCGGCCCGCTCCCCGTCGCCATTCATCGGCAACGGCCGGATCGGCGTGGTAATCCCCCCGCTCGGCATCGGCTCCAGCAACTCGTTCATCGCCGGGCTCTACGAGAACGCACCGACCGACGTACCGCGCATCGCGGTGACGCCCGCGTGGAATGCCGTCGGCGTCTTCGATGGTGAGCGATGGCTCGATTCGTCCGCTGTCCTGGCGGGCGCGGTGCGCCCGTACCGCCAGGTGCTCGACATGCGGAGCGGGACCGTGCGCACCGGCTACGACTGGATCAACGGCAAGCGGCGCACCACGGTCCGGGTCGAGACCTTCGTTTCCCGGTCCGATTCCCAGCTCGCGGCCATCCGGCTCGAGCTCACCCCCCACTTCACCGGCCCGATGCGGGTCCGGTTCGCGTTGGAAGCGCGCCCGCCTCCGCGTCGCCTGCCGCTCGCCACGCTCGAGCGGGCGGACCCCGCGTGGCGCCCCGCCGACGTCTGGTACCCGGGGCACATGGTCGTCCGCTCCCGCGCCGCGACCCGGGTACCTGGGGGCGCGCGGCTCTCGCTCACCGCCACTCCCCAAGGGCGGACGCTGGTGCTGGCGCAGGCCGCGGCCGTCGGCTGGCCGGCCGACCTGCCGCGGGCGGCGGCTCACACCCGGGATGCTGGCGACCCCGCCGGAGTCGAGATCGCGTTCGACGCCGCGGCGGGGCGGACCTACGCCTTCACCCACCTGGTGAGCTTCGCCACCTCCGCGACCGATTCCCGGGCTCCGGCCCGCGCCAGTCGCGAGGTGGAGGCGTCGAGGTCCAGAGGGTGGGACGCTCTCGCCGCGGACAACGCCCTCGCCTGGCGCCGGCGGTGGGACACCGACATCGAGATCCACGGCGACCCCGCTCTCCAGCGGGTCGTGCGGTCCATGCTGTTCTACCTCCTCGCCAGCGCGGCTGACGGCACCGAGCTGGGC
>JACDBQ010000484.1 GCA_013694845.1 Acidobacteriota bacterium | reverse complement strand
GCGGCTTCGGCTTCTTTCTCGCGGAGCTGTCGCTCGTGGTCGGCGGCCCCCTGTGCAGCGCGACGTCGCCGTTCTTCTTCTTCCCGTTCGCGTTCGGCGGCCAGCGCCAGTTCCGCGGCGGCGGCCGCCTCGCGAGTGAGGCGCTCGCGCTCGGCGGTCTCGCGGGCCTCGCGCTGGCCTTGCTCGGCTTCGAATCGGACGCGTTCTTCTTCCCGGGCCGATTCCGCGGCGATCTCCGCTTCGCGGAGCATCCGCTCCCGTTCGGCCGCTTCTTCGGCGTTCCGCCGCTGGTGCGATTCTTCGAGACGCTCGAGCTCCGCCTGTCGGGCGCGGTCGGCCGCGGCTCGTGCCTCCTGGCGCAGGCGCTCGCGCTCCGCGCTGTCGGCCGCTTCGCGGCGCCGCCGCTCCTCCTCGAATCGCTGCCGCTCCAGCTCGCGGGCGCGCTCGGCGGTCGCATAGGCTTCCATCACCAGACGTTCCCGCTGCGCCGCTTCCTCCGCTTCGTGCCGCAGGCGTTCCTCGGCGAGACGCTGGCGTTCGGCTTCGTGGGCGCGCTGGGCGGCGGCTTCCGCTTCGAGCAGCAGGCGATCGCGTTCGGCTGCACGCTCGGCGTCGAGGTGGCGCTGTTCCTCGGCCACGCGCAGTCGTTCTTCTTCGCGGGCGCGCTCCATCATTCCGGCCGCATCCCGCGCCGCACGCTCCGCCGCCGAGGCTTCTTCGACCTCGCGCCGCCGGCGCGCTTCTTCCGCCCGCCGGGCTTCGGCTTCACCGGCCCGGCGCTGCGCCTCCGCGGCTTCCTGCCGAAGCGTGGCCTGTTCTTCGTCCGCTTCCCGGCGCAGTCGGGCCCGCTCGGTCTCCGCCTCGCGTCGCATGCGTTCGCGCTCGGCGGCCGCGGCCTGGCGGAGCTGCTCTTCGGCCTGGTGGCGGACCCGGGCCTGCTCTTCCTCGGCTTCCCGGCGGAGGCGGTCGCGTTCCACTTCGGCCGCACGGCGCTCCGCGTACTCGGCTTCTGCCGCGAGGCGCTGCTGGTCCTCGGCCTCGAGGCGCAGTCGGGCGTGCTCGTCCTGCGCCTCTGCCTGGAGCCGCTCGCGTTCGAGCTCGGACGCCACCTGCTCCGCTTCCACCGCCATGCGCTTCGTTTCCCGCGCCACGCGCTCGGCTTCCGCCGCTTCTGCGGCGACCAGCAGCTGCGCTTCCGCGACGCGCCTGGCGCGCTCCTCCTCCGCGGCAATCTCCTCGGGGGTCGGCGCCGCGACGTGGCTGGTTTGGTCCAGGATCCACTCCGCGGCGTCACGGGCTTCGCGGCGCAGCTCCGCGGCGCGCCCCAGGTAGGCGCGCACTTCCTCTGCAAACACCGACGGATCGCAGCCGGCGGTCGGCTCCGGGTATTTTCTGCGCCTCAGGCGGTTGAACAGGCCGCCGGTCGGCTGCGCGTCCTGGCTGCTGATCGCCAGCATGGGGATCGTGTGCGTCTGGACGTGGTCGACGTTCTCGAGCGTGCGCAGGTGAGCGATCAGCTCGTCTTCGTCGCGGGGCGAGAGCAGCGCGGTCAGCAGGATGACGTCCGGCACCTGCGCCGAGAGCGCGGCGATCGCGGCCTCGCGCGAATCGACCACGGTGAGGTCGGCTCGCACCTCGCTCTGCACCACCTCCCGCAGCAAGCCTGCCTGGCGGGCATCAGGTTCGAGCGCAAGGATGAACGGCACGCTCTGTCCCACCGGTTAGGTCCTCACCATGAACAGGAACAGCACGGCGCCGACGGTGGCAAACACGACCAGTGGTGCGTTTTCGATGCTCTGGTGCCGCGCCGCGCTGAGCATCGCGTCGCCGAGGTAGGCGACCCGGTCGCTCCACGAGCCGAGGGTGTCGCCGCTCGACACCAGCTCGCTGAACCGGTCCCTGACACGTGCGTCGATCGACACCAGCACCAGCACGACCGCGGCGAACACCGCCGTAGACGCCAGCGCCTGCTGGATTCCGAATTTCACTCTCATGTTCAATCCCCCGTCTTACGCAGGATGCAGCGTTGCGCCAACCGCAATCCATGTACCCGGTCGGTCGATGACGATTTCCGCGCGCAAACGGCCGCACACAAAGGGATACGTCCACGTCGTGGATCGAACGCCGCGACTTGCGGCAGGTCTGACCGAACCAAAACCGCCGCAACGGTTACGAAAATGACGGGTTGGAAGGGGTTGCGGAGGGCCGAGCATAACGCGGGAAATAGCCCGCGCGCGCAGGTTCGAACGGCAACGGGTTGAACGACTTGCGGGTCGTTGTCGACCGTCGTCGCGCACCCGTGGCACACCCGTTGCGGTATGCCGGGACGTGCCGCGCAAGTCTGCGGCACGGTTCAACCAAACGATCTGCGGCGACGCCGCAGCCTCGACACCGCATCTCGCGGTGCCACCACACATCAGGAGGACTCATGTCTCAGCTCGTCGCATTCGTCAACAACTTCCGCCGCAGTGAAGAAGGCCAGGACCTGCTCGAGTACGCGCTGCTCGTAGCGCTGATCGCACTCGTCGCCATCGGCGCCGTGGGCGCAGCCGGTGGATCCGTGAACACTATCTTTACGAACGTTGCCGGGAAGCTCGGCGGCGCGGCGTAAAGCCTCGTACGAACCGGTGCCTGGACGGTCATGCACCACCTGACACCGCTCCGGCGCTGTCAGCACAGATCAGGAGGACTCATGTCTCAGTTCATCACATTCGTCAACAACTTCCGCCGCAGTGAAGAAGGCCAGGATCTGCTCGAGTACGCGCTGCTCGTCGCGTTGATCGCACTCGTCGCCATCGGGGCCGTGGGCGCGGCCGGTACATCGGTCAGCACCATCTTCAACAACATCGCCGGACAGCTCGGCGGCGCGGCGTAGGACGGTTCCAGGGGTTCAGAAGGTTCCGCGTGGTTCGGAGGTTCGGTGATTTCGCTACGGCGAACACCGAACACCAGACGCGCGGAACCTTCGGACCCGCATCGTCGGGGTATCTCGCTCGGTAAGTTCCGGACGTTCGAACGATTACAGCATCGAGGCCAACATGCAGACAGCACGCATTCTTCGACGATTTCTCACCCGTGAGGACGGCCAGGACCTTCTCGAATACGGGATGCTGGCGGCGCTGATCGCGCTGGTCGCGCTCGGAGCCGTGCAGTCGGTCGGCAACACGATCAACACAGTTTTCTGGTCAGCGATTGCCGCTGCCAGTGTCTAGCGCCGCGGCGGGCGTGCTCGCGGCCGGGTTGCTGGTAGCGACGGTCATCGACCTGAAAACGCGCCGCATCCCGAACGAGCTCACCGCCGCGATGGCCGTCAGCGGGCTGCTGCTGTCGGTCGCAGAGGTGAGCGGCGTCGGCCTCGCCGCTTCGCTCGCAGGATTGGTGCTGGGGCTCCTGCTGATGATGCCGGGCTACGCGCTCGGCGCCACGGGAGCAGGCGACGTCAAGCTGATGGCCGCCGTCGGCGCGATCGTCGGTCCGGCGCTGGTGGTGTCCGCGTTTCTCTGCACCTCGGTCGCCGGCGGAGTGCTGGCGGTGATCGTGGCCGTGCGGCGCAGACGCCTGGCCGCGACCATCGCACGAACCGGACGGCTGGTGTCGGCGCCGAGTGCGGCGCCGGCGGAAATGCGAGCGGCACCCGGAGCGAGCCGGTTCGCATACGGGCCCGCAATAGCGGTCGGCAGCATGCTCGCAGTTCTCATCGCTTAACCGGGGCACAGGGATGGAGAGGGCCATGAAACGAATCAGGAATCAACGCGGTGCGGCGCTGCTCGAGACCGCCATCACCCTTCCGCTCATTTTGCTCGTCTGCGTCTCGATCTTCGAGTTCGGCCGCGCCTACCAGACCTGGCAGGTGCTCACGAATGCGGCCCGCGAAGGGGCGCGCGTTGCCGTCCTGACCGAGACCACCGACGCCCAGATCACCGCAGCGGTCCGCAACTACATGGAGGGTGGGCAGCTGAACGCGGCTGCCAGCGCGGGTATCAATGTGGAACGCACCGTGCCGTTCGGGACCAATACCGCGTCCCGGATCACCGTCACCTACCCCTTCAACTTCATGGTGCTCAACCCGGTGATGCGCCTGGTGAGGAGCGGCTCGACGACGGGGCAGGGGACCACCAACATGATGTCGTCCGCGGTCATGCGCAACGAGAGCTGACGGACACGCCGCACTCTGAAGACTGACGCTGAAAGCTGAACTCTGAACGGAGCCCCGATATGCGCAATCGAATCTTCGCCGTCCTCGCCATCGCCGTCCTCGCCGGAGGCAGCCTGGCGTACGGCACCTACAACTTCATGCAGGCCGCCCCCGCGCAAGCCGCGAGCATGGCAACGCAGCCCGTGGTCGTCGCGGCCGCCGACCTGCAACTGGGCGCCGCGCTCACGAAAGACGACCTGCAGATCGTCGCCTTCCCGCAGGGATCCGTTCCCGAAGGCACCTTCGCGGAGACCTCGGACCTGATCGGCCGGGGCCTGATCGTGCCGATGGTCAAGAACGAGCCCGTGCTTGGCGCGAAACTCGCGTCGAAGGAAGCCGGCGCCGGCCTGCCCCCGGTCATCCCCGAGGGCATGCGGGCCGTGTCGGTCCGGGTCAACGAAGTGGTCGGCGTCGCCGGCTACGTGCTGCCGGGCAATCGCGTGGACGTAGTCGCCACGGCGAGCCCCACGGAGTCGAGGTCGGACATGACCTCCAAGGTTGTGCTGTCCAACGTCCAGGTGCTCACCGCCGGCACGCGCATGGAGCAGGGACAGGACGACAACAAACCCACCCAGGTAACCGTCGTGACGCTGCTCGTCGATCCTGAATCGGCCGAACGCCTCGCGCTCGCAAGCACCGAAGGCAAGATCCAGCTGGCCCTGCGCAACCCGCTCGACCAGGGAGCACCTGTGACACCCGGCATCCGCACCGCCGGCCTGCTCGGAGGGAAGCCGCTGGCGGCCGCGCCAGCAGGACCACGAGTGACCCGCGCGCGCCGGCCCGAGGCCAAGCCGCAGGTGGAAGCCGCACCGGCGCCCGCGCCCTTGCCCTCAGTCGAGATCATCCGTGGCGACAAACGTTCGGTCGAAGTCATCAAGTAATGGACCGGGGACAGGCATCCGTCGTAAAGGTGCCTGCCCCCGGACCACATGGAAAGCTCTCAGCTTTCAGCCGTCTGCTCCCGGAACGCGGTGTTCCTCGAGCGGGCAACTGGCGGCTGGCGGCTGGCAGCTTTCATCCG
>JACDBQ010000467.1 GCA_013694845.1 Acidobacteriota bacterium | reverse complement strand
CTCTCCGGCTTTCTGAGCCGCCGCGAAGGCCGTACGAAACTCATCGAGCGTGCGGACCGTGGCGCTGTGCGGCACGCCGGCCCCCTTGGCGATCGCCGCGAGGTCGCTCCCCGTGGACGTGGCGGTCGGGAAGCCCCCGACCGAGAGCAGGCTTTCGTTATCGAACACCACGTGAACCAGGTTGGCCGGCCGGTAGCGCGCCAGAGTCGTGAGGCCGCCCAGATTCATCAGCAGTGAGCCGTCGCCGTCGAGGACCACGACCCGCAACTCGGGCCGCGCGAGCGCAATGCCCAGCCCGACCGAGGAAGCCAGCCCCATCGCGTGCTGCAGGTAGAAAAAATTCGGCCGATGGCCGATCGACTGGACCTCCGCCGCCACCGCGCCCATGATGGTCACGACGACCGAGCGCTCCAGTTCCGGATAGATCGACCTGATGGCATCCAGGCGAAGCATCAGTCCTCCCACATCAGATCGCGGCTCAGGAGCAACGCCACCGGGCGGCCTGCCGAATAGGCGAGGGTCTGGGCCTTGGCGATTCGCTTTGCGACATGTTCAGGCGCCTCGAGCTTGTCGAACGGAATCCTCAGCGCCTCGAGTACGTGTTCGGTAACGCCGCCGCCTTCGCACTGCCAGGGATCCCGCTCACCGAACGACCCGCGCTGGCTGATCAGCATGAGCAGCGGGATCCGGTACAGCTGCCCGCACGACACGATACCGTTGATCGCCGCGAGAAAGCCGTGGTTCTGCATCAACATCGCCGATTTCATCCCCGCAAGGTGCGCTCCGGTGCTGATGCCGACCCCTTCTTCCTCCTTCGCCAGCCGCACCAGCGTCATCTCCTCATCGTCTTCGGCCATGCGGATCAAGTGCACCAGCCATGTCTCGGGCAGCGCGGAGACGATCCGCACATCGGCATCCTTGAGGGCGCGATAGATGAGGGTGGAACTCGTAGCCGAAACAGGCACAGTGCAACTATACGGCGTGAGCGCGGGCCGCGGCCGGAGCGACAGCGAGTCAAGGCCACCAGCCGGGGTGCAGGGGACCGCGGCGATACGTCAAACGACGCTGGTGAGCAGCCACCAGACCCCGACGGTCAGGATCCCGGTGGGAATCCCGACCCGGATCCAGAACAACAGCCAACCCGGCACCGGCCTCGTCCCTTCGGCCGACAGTGCTTTGAGCGCCTCGCCGCGGTTCATGCACCAGCCAACGGTGAGCACCGCCAGCAACGCGCCCAGCGTCTGCATGCCGGAGCCGAAGGTGAGATCCCACGGAACGAAGATCGCGTTATTGATGGTCGGCGGGATCGCGATCAGGAAGGCCGCCGCTGCCATCAGCCAGACGGCGCGCGCGCGGGTCAGATCGGTGTTGTCGGTGAGACCTGCCACCAGCACCTCGAAGGCCGCGATGTTCGAGAGATAGCCGGCGCCGAAGAGCCCGGTAAAGAACAGCAGTCCGAAGAGCCAGCCCGCGGGGATTGCGGCGAAGACCTGAGGCAGCGTCGAGAAGAGCAATCCCGGCCCCTGTGCGGGGGCCAGGTGGAGGGCAAAAACCGCGGGAATGATGGCAAAGCCCGCGAGCAGCGAGGTGCCGGTGTCGCCGACAACGGTCCAGATGGCTGGACCCGCAACGTTCTCGCGGTCTCCGAGATATGAACCGTAGACCACCATGAAGGTGCCGCCGAGCGAGAGCGAAAAGACCATATGGCCGATCGCGGCCAGCATGACGGCAGGCGTGAGGTCGACCCAGCGGAACTTCAGGATGAACCAGCGGACACCCTCGCCTGCGCCCGGCAGCGTGAGCGAGCGCACCGTCAACACCAGGAGAATCAAAAAGAGCGCCGGCATGATGATCGTGCTCGCCCGTTCGATCCCGGCCCGCAGGCCCTTCAGGAGCACCAGAGCGCATGCGACGATCACCGCGCCCGTACATCCCAATTGCAGGAGGAACGATTTCACAACGAAACCGTGGTCCGGGGGCAGGATCGCCGCAGCGTCGATCCCGAGCCCGACCCCCAGCGCAGCCTGCGCCAGCGCATAGTAGAGCACCCACCCGATCACCGCCGAGTAGTAACCGGTGGCGGCAATCACCACGCAGAAGAAAAACCATCCTACCTGGCGGCCGAATGGGAATCCCCCGGCGGCAAACGCCCCGACCGTCCCACGCCGGGTATGTCGGCCGAGCGCGTATTCGGCCATCAACGCCGGCACGCCGATCAGCACCGACACGGCGATGTAGAACAGCACGAACGCGGCCCCGCCGAATGTCCCTGCCATATAGGGAAAGCGCCAGACGTTGCCCAGCCCCACCGCGACACCGATCAGCGTCATGATCGTGCCGAAGCGTGAGCCGAATGTTTCACGGTCTGACGACGCGGTCATGCTCGGCGCATTGTGTGACCCGGGTGGATCCCGTCGTCGCTCACTTGAGCGAGTACTGGAGCCCGTAGAAATGCTTCCCGTCGGCGATCCTGATCGACATCGTTCCCACAAGGCCGGACAGTTCGCCGGTGCCGGAATCGGGTACGACGCTGATCGTCAGCTGTTGCTGCCCGCGGTTCATGATCCCGCCGTGCTGCAACACGAACGTGCCTTTTCGACCGTCGAGAGTCGCGGTCACGCGCTCGATCGCGACGTAACCGGCCGAATCGTTCACGGCCGTCCGGGCGCTCAACATCTCTCCCCGGCTCGTGCCCTCGAGGCCGCCGTGGAACTGCTTGTCGATCGAGAGGCGTCCCAGGGTCGCGTCCGCTGAGCCGTCGGCCAGGGTTTGTGGACTGAGTTTGACGTCAAACGTCCCAGTGGCGACAGACATCGCGGCGGCTTCCTTCCGGGGTGTGGGAGATTGTGATGGGGGCGCAACGACGCCGATCGCTGAAGGTGCAGGGCTGAGGTTGAACGCGGCCAGCTTCCCGTCAGGAGCCACGGCGAGCCGGAGCCGCAAGGTTCGCTGCGCCAGGCTGACGTCGTAGGTGTAGACGCGATCGTCGCCGAGCTCGCGGTTCTCGAGCAGTGTCACGCTGCGCAGCTCCCCTGCCTCACGCAGCATCGAGGCGTACGCCTTGGCCGCCTCTGGAAAAAACCCAGCGCGAACGTAAGCAAACTCTTTCGCGGTCAGGGTTCCCGCCACGGCGTCGGCGAGCAGGCGCCTCACTCTGCCCTCCATCGCGGCATCGACGGAAGGCAGGGGTTTCAGCTCAGGACGAGTCAGCTTTGGATCGATGATCGCCGCGACGCCATCGCTGATCTTCTCGGGATCCGCCTGCGCGAGATTGGCCAGCACGACGATGGTCAGATCGTCCTCAGGAAAACGCGCGATGTGCGTCTTGAAGCCCTGCCAGGATCCGCCGTGACGTTGCGCGGGGCGACCCGCGAAGTTCTCGACACTCCAGCCGAAGCCGTAGGGAAAGGTCTTGCCGCTGTTCAGCGATACCGGCGAGAACACCTGGCGCCAGCTTTCGGGCTTCAGCACCTTCCCGATCCTGACCCCGGCGTCCCACGCCAGCATGTCCTGCAGCGAGAGATAGAGCGATCCGTCGGCGGTGGTGTTGAGCCGCGGCGCCACCCACTCCTGGTTCTTGAGGACGCCGCGTGACAGCCGGTACCCAGAGGCCCGGTGCGGGACGATGTCTTCCTCGCTGATGATCCGCCCCGTGCGTATTCCCATCGGACCGAACACCCGGTCGCGAAGCACGTCGCCGTAAAACTGCCCCGATGCCTTGCGCACGACCGCTCCGAGAATGACGTACCCCGTGTTGCTGTAGTTCCATCGGGCGCCCGGTTCGAACTCGGGCTTCAGTCCGTGAGCGAACCTCACCAGCTCGTCCTCGGTCTGGTCGCGCCGGTAATCAATCGTCCCGTCGGTGTAATCGGGGATCCCCGATGTGTGGGTGAGCAGGTGGCGCACCGTGACTCGCCGCCAGTGCGGCGGCGCGTCAGCGAAGAACTTCGGCAACGTGTCGTTCAACGAGAGCTTGCCCTCTTCGACCAGGAGCATGACAACCGCTGCGGTGAACTGCTTCCCCACCGATCCTGACTGGAAGATCGTCGATGGCGTGACGCTGATGTCGTGTTCGACGTTGGCGAGACCGTATCCCTGCGCGAGCGTGATGATTCCTTTTCGGACCACTCCAAGCGCGACGCCCGGGATCTTCTGGCGCGCCATCTCGCCGCGCACGTAGGCGTCGATCCGAGGGTCGCCTTGTCCGGCCGCAGGCTGGGTCGCGTGCGACCGGGCCGTCAGCAACATCCCGATCACGACGACGAGGAACTGGCGAGCGACTGTGGACATGCGCATCATCTATCCTAGCAAGCGAGCGGAGACAAAGAGGAGAAGCCAGATGAGAGGGCTTCTTCTCCCGGACACCCGAAGAAAGCATGGGTGTGGGACCCGACAAGGATCTTCGTGCGAGAGGCGTTTCGCTGCCCACCGGGACCGTCAGTTGGGGCCGGCGTCAGCTGTATCGACCGGCTGGGCGTCGCGCCTGCGCGCCTGCCCTGCGGCGGTGACAGAGACAGCACGATCGTGGGTGTCGGAAGCAACCCGCTCTATGCGCCTGTCGGGGACGAGCCAGAGGATCGCGACGCCCGCATAGAGCGCGCCTGCGATCCATGGCCAAATGAGAGCCGCAGGGATCGCGATCACATACAGGACCAGCGAGAGCTTACCCTTTCGGTCTCGCCCCACAGCTGCAGCGAGTAAGGACTCACGACCCTCGACGGCGATGATGGTGTATTGCAGCACGGTGTAGGCGATGGCCGCGAGCAGCAGCACAACTCCGTACGCGGCCGTCGGCACAGGAGCGAAGTGGTTCTCCCCCATCCACGCCGTGACGAAAGGAACCAGGGACAGCCAGAACAGCAGGTGCAGGTTCGCCCACAGGACGCCGCCCCCCACGCGCTGGGTCACGTGCAGCATGTGGTGGTGATTGTTCCAGTAGATGCCCAGATACACGAAGCTCAACACGAAACTGCCGGCAACCGGCACCAGCGGGCGCAGCGATGCCAGATCAGCGTTGTGCGGGACCCGCAGCTCAAGCACCAGGATCGTGATGATGATCGCGATCACTCCGTCGCTGAATGCTTCCAGTCGGGTCGTATTCATGGTTCCGACGAGCCCGGCTATTCAGCGGTGTGCTAGTGCGAGCGCCTGGCGATCAAGACGACGGCCATGCACACGCCCAGCCCGAGGCCCATTGCGGTAGCTTCAAAGATCCGCGGCACGTTGAGCGCCACGGCCGCCGACATCGCCACCAGGCCGAGGCCGCCGACCCCGGTGACCTTGATGCTGGCCATGTTGATGACATCCGTGGAAATCGGCAACGGACGGTGGGGAAGCACGACTGACGGAACTTCGTGTCGCCTGCGCTCGAAAAAGACGGTGATCGCCGCGATCACGAGACCACCGAGGAATCCTGGGACGACGACCGCCGTGACCGGGTCTGCCATGCCAACCTCCTTGAAGCGTCTCCGGGAATTGTAGCCGGAGGAGAGCAAAGCTGCACGCGCCCGTCCTTCCCCTGGGGAGTTGCCGCACTTGAATCATCCACCCACGCGTTTGGCAAGGAAGATGTCGGGCTTGCCGCGGCCGTTCGCGTCCGGCAACACGCCCGCGATCCGAAACCCCAGGCGAAGATAGAACTCGTACGGGTGATGGCCCACATTCCTGATGCTTCGAATCGCTTCTGGAATGTCGGGATAGAGATCTGCCCCGCTCAGTGTCGTTTCGTTGTTTTCGTCGTCGCTGCCGGCCCACAGTGTCAAGGCGCCTCGAAGGGCGACCAGGCGCTCGAGATCCTCGACGAGCGCCCTCCCAATCCCTCGTCTTCGATGAGATCTGCTGACGACCAATGGATGAAGCTCCCAGACTCGGCTTCCGTAGATCGGAATTCCAGCGATCCAACCCAGCACAAGACCCGAATCGTCGAGGACGACCCGACTGATTCGATCCTCGGCCAACGACGCCAGAACCTCCTGCCGCGCGGATTCGGGATCTTGCCAGTCTTCGGCTCTATTCAGGAAAGCGTCCAGAAGAAGCATCCCTGCTTGATCGATGAGGCTTTCGGCATCAGGTCTCAGGTCGACGATCGAAAAAGCCACTATTCTTCTTGTCTGGTTGTCTGGCTGGCGTGTGTCTTGAGCCGCGGCTGCCCATGATTTCACCGGCCGCCGCCGGCTGCAAGCTGATGCCAGCCGGCTCCATTCAACGTCGACTCACCGTCCAGGCCTTTGCGTGCTCTGCCTGACGCCATGCGCTGAACGCCGCCGGCTCCATTGACTCCGGCAGTCCGGACAAAGGCTCGCGCTCCGCGGTGTCAGGCGGTTGCGCTCAAAGGATCGGGAGATAGGCCCGCCATGGTCCCACTGCCGTCGAGTACTGGCGTGCCATCACACGAACCATCTGACCAACGTGACTCAGGTCGTGGGCGACCCAGGTCGCGAGGTGTTGATCCAACGTCACCACACCGAGCTCCGGATGCCGGCCGCGACGTGCCAAGTCGGCGTCGGTCAGGCCCAACGCGGCCAGGCGATCCAGATTCTCGGTTCTTGACCGACCGAACGTGTCTAGAAGTTCACCGAGGGAGAGCCCTTTGGACGCCGCGAACATCGCCTCGCGATCGAATGCCGGAAAGGGAACGGCGTCGCCATGTCGAAGGATGTGTTCGACGCGCGGTATCCAGTCGGTGCGGTCGCCGTGAATCAGATGCCCGACGACGTCGAACGGACTCCAGGTACCGGGGCCCTCGGTTGCCCCGATCCAGGGGGCGGGAAGGTCATGGAGCAGCGCGCGCAGGACCGCAGGCGTCCGGCGTAGCACTGGCAGGGCGTCGTCAAATTTAAACTCCACGGCTTCCCTCCGAACGTCGTGCACACCCAATCGATCCCTCTAACGGCCAGCGTTACCAGCGGCCGTTCGCAGTCGCGGCGACGGTCGTCTAATGCAACGCGGGTTAGCCCTCACGGACGACCGCGTATCGAGTGTGAGTACCGAGTTTCCCTGACCTCGCGACCTGGGCGAGCTCTTTGGGAGTCACGGACACTGTCTCTCGCGCCGCATCGCCAACCCAGAGCGCCTCGACGAACAAGGCTTTGGGGCCGAGCCTGGCCAGAACCTCGAGTGTCGTTGCCAGGCGATCGAGCACCTCAGGCCGCATCGACCATGTCTCGTCGTTCCAGTCGGCACTGTCACTCAAGAGGCTGCATGCACACGCACCTTCTTCCGAGATCGTCGCGCGCACCGGTTTATCCTTCGTCCAAGCCCACCGAGGGTGACCGACAGCAACGCGAAGTCCGGCTGCCGAAGCTTCAACCGCCGCAGCCTCGAGGATTGCGCGACCCACAGCCGGGCTTACGGCTTGGAGGAATAAGCACATGACTTCACGTTTCAACCGAAGCGGTCATGATCGCACCGGCCGCCGCCGGCTGCAAAGGGCCGGTCACGCAGTGGTACGCGACTAGCCCGACAACGAGATTGCGCTCCCGTGACATCCCTGACCGGGATCAGCGTCGCCGTTCCGGCACGATGGTCTCACCGCGCTCCAGCATCGCCACCAACGTCACGATCTTCTTCGCACGCCCGGCGGGCGTCCTCATGTTGTTGGTACGAAACGCCAGCGCGAAGAGGTTCTGGCGTCCGAGAGTTCGGAACGTCCTGCGCGCCAGTGGGTTCGCCTCGATGGAGGCGCGAAGGTCATGGGGGATGGTGGCTTCGGTGGCGCTGCGGATGGGAGCGTAGGCGGCTTCCCAGCGACCATCCGCCTTGGCGGCGTCGACCTGCCGCTGACCGTGCAGGGTCATGCGGCCGGCCGCAGTCAGCCGGGCGACGTGTTCGCGGTTGATCTGGCTCCAGACGCTCCTCGCCTTGCGCGGAGTGAACCGTTGCAGGAACGAGTACTCGTCGAAATTCTTTCGGATGCCGTCAATCCACCCCCAACACAGCGCCACATCCAGCGCCTCCGGGCAGGTCACTGTCGGCCGGCCCGAGCCCTTCTTGTGAATCTTCAGCCACAGCTCGGTCTCGCGGGCGTGGTTCGCGGCCAGCCAGGTCTCGAAGGCCGCCTGGCTGCGGAAACTCTTGACCTTCTTTGGATCGGGAATGATCGGCGCCAATTGAAACGGTCCGGGTCAAAGCCTATCAATTACAGGAACACGAGCGCAACGCCACAACGGTAACGGCTCGACGTGATCGAAAAACGACGGCTTCGCGGACGATGTGCGCCTGCCCTTCGGCCACCGGACGGCGACGCTTGAACTACTCGGACCAGTCCCCTCTACCACGGACACCGAATAGAGCTTGGCGTCAGGGTTCAGTTGAACGCTGCGCCGTTGGTCGCATTGCATGATCGTGACGTGACCAGGCCAGGTGTTGCCTGACTGATCGAGGAATTCGCGGCGCTCACGCGCGCCCTTCAGATACAGCACTTCGGTCGCGCTCCTCGATGATCTGCTGCCAAACGAGTGCCGCTTCTTGATCGTGAGGTCGGCGAAGGTGGGTACCACGAACGCCGGGCTCGATGGCCTCTGAGCGAGGATCACAGGCGCGACCGCAAGCACGATTGAAAGAAGCAGAGCTGACCTTCGGCCGCGCATTGCAAGTGTCCGAGTTGGATATTTGTAGCTGCATCGAAAAGGATGGCCTGGTCTACGCCGACTTGGCGTCGACGCCTACGACGCGCAGCACGGCGCACGTCGGCGGTCGCCTCCGCCACCGCGCCAGTAATTTGGCTTCGGTGCATGTGGCCACCGCGGAGGCCCGATCCCGGCTCTACGGCGATCGCAGCGCCGCGATTGGATCCACCCGCGCCGCCTGTCGCGAGGGCAGGTAGGCGGCGGCAGCCGCGACGACCGTCATCAGCACCAGCACCGAAGCCATGGTGAGCGGATTGGACGGTCGGACGCCAAAGAGGTGCGACCTGACCAGTTCCGACAGTCCGAGCACCGCGACCATTCCCACGCACACGCCCGCCGCCGTCAGTGTCTTCCCGCGGCGCATGACCATCCGCGACACGTCGATCTGGCGGGCGCCGATGGCCATGCGCAGGCCTATTTCGCGCGTGCGCTGCGCCACCGAGTACGCCATCACGCCATAGATGCCGAGAGCGCGAGTGCGGTCGCGAGTGCGCCGCACGCCACGAGCAGACGCATCAGGAACCGAGGCTGCGCCACGGCCGCCTCGATCAATTCGGTCATCGTACGCACGGAATAGACCGCAGATCCGGGTCGACGTTCCTGACTTCGCGCGCCACGCTCGCGCCGAGACCTGGTGTGTCGCCACGGGTACGAATGAGCAAGGCCAGCGACAGATCCGACGATTGCTCGAGGGAGCGATACAGGATCGGCTGCGGCTGTTCGGTCAGCCGCCGGTTGCGGACGTCGCCCGCGACGCCGATGACGGTCATCCACGGCGCATCCGGACGAAACCGAAGGCGCTCGCCGATCGGATCCCGGCCGTTCCCGAGGATGCGCGCAGCGGTCTCGCTCACGATCGCGACCGGTTCGCCGGCGGCCCGGTCGGAGTCACCAAACGGCCGGCCCCTGATGATCCTCACGCCGATCGTCTCGAAGTATCCGGGTGAGACCTTGAAGTTGTGAACTACCGGACGAACGCCCGGGTCCGTCGTATCCCGGCCGTCGATTTCGATGAACAACGGCGGATTGAAACCGCCCAGCGGAATCTGCGACGACATGGCCGCGTGTTCGACCCCGGGAAGCGCAGCGATCCGGTGCAGTGTCTCGCGGTAGAAGGCGACGCGGCGGGCGGGGTCCAGGTGGTCACCCGAGCGCTGTCATTTGGCCTCGGCAGGGCGATGCGAGCGGTCAGCAGATCGCCGGTCTCGAACCCCACCGTGACCTTCATCATTTCGACGACGGTCCGGACGAGGAGCCCCGCACCGAAGAGCAGTACCGTCGCCATGGCGACTTCGGCCGCAACCAGGATGTCCGCGCGCGGCCGGCGCGGCCGGCGGTGCTCCGCCCTGGTCCCCCGTGTTTCAGATCCGCGAACGTCTCGGCGCGGCGCATCTGTAACGCCGGACCGAACGCAAAGATCACCGTGGCGGCAAGCGAGATCAGCCCGGCGACGGCGGTGAAATCCAGCGTCACGTCCTCGAGCCGCGACAGGCGCCCTGGCGCCAGCGCGAGCAGGCCGCGCAATCCCCACGGGGCGACGAGCACGGCGAGGGTGCCGCCCGCGGCCGCGAGGAGCGCGCCTTCGGTCGCAAGCTGCCACCCCAGTCGGCCCCCGCTCGCACCGAGAGCCCGACGGATCGCCATCTCCTGACGACGACCGGACTATCGGGCAAGGACCAGATGCGCGACGTTCACGCACGCGATCAGCAGCACGAGCGGCGCTGTCCGTCCCACCCGACAACCTGGCCGGATGCTCGACCAGACTAATGTAGAGGGCGGCCCCGGTGAAGAGTGTGCACAACAGAGCC
>JACDBQ010000459.1 GCA_013694845.1 Acidobacteriota bacterium | reverse complement strand
CACGGCGGCGGTGGTGATCATGCGAGCGTCGTCGGCGACGGTGCTGACGTTTGAGGTCGGTCCGTATACCTATCGGGCATCGCCGTTCACCGCCACCGCCCAGGTGACAGGCGTCGGCGGGCTCGATACTACGGTGCCGGTGGTTTACACGGGCGACTGCACGAACGTGACGAGTGCCAACGGGTGCACCGGCACGGCGACGTTTGCGGGCGACACCAACCACGACGGCGGTAGCGACAGCGACAGCATCACGCTCACCACCAAAGCGGCCTCGGTAAACGCGGTCGACAAGAGCAAGACCTATGGTGACGATAACCCGGCGCTGACCGCGACGGTCGACGGCACGATCGGCAGCGAGACGCTGCACTACACACTCACGACGACGGCCGTCAAGTTCTCGAACGTCTCGGCGTATCCCATCGCGGTGACGCTCGGATCGAACCCGAACTACGACGTCAGCAAGAGTGACGCAAGCCTGTCGATCACGCCAAAGGGCGCGTCGGTGACGGCGAACGGCAAGACGAAGGTCTACGGTACCGAGAATCCGGCGCTCGATGCCTCTGTTACAGGCACCGTCAACGGGAACACGCTGGACTACACCCTGGCGACGACCGCCACAAGGGCGTCCGGCGTTGGGAGCTACCCGATCGACGTGACGCTCGGAACGAATCCGAACTACACGATCAACGTGACGGCTTCGGCTTTGATGGTCACTCCGAAGCAGCTGACGATCATTGCGAACAGTACGACGAAGATCCTGGGCGCGACTCACTCCTTTGCCGGCACCGAATTCACGTCCACCGGCCTGGTCAGTGGCGACACCATCGCCAGCGTAACCCTCTCGAGCACGGGTGCGCCGGAGGTAGCGACGATCGGCAGTTATCCGATCGTGCCGAGTGCTGCAGTGGGGGCCGCTGTGGGGAACTACAGCATCACCTACACGAACGGCACGTTGAAAGTCCTGTATCTCTGGAACGGGTTCCTGCAGCCGATCAACGACACCGCCCATGACGCGCACACGACGGCGCTCTACAGCAGCTTCAAGGCTGGGCAGACCATTCCGGTGAAGTTCGAGCTCAGGAACGCGAGCGGACAGATCATCACGCAGACCGAAAACCCGGTTTTCAATCGCACGGCTCGGATGGGAGCGTGCAGCGTGGTCGGTGATCTGGAGGAGGCCGTCTACCCGGTAGCGCCGGATTCGGATGGCCTCTTCAAGCTGACCGGATCGCAATACAACTACGGCTGGAGCACGAAGGGCCTCGTGCCCGGCCTGTATCAGATCTACGCCAACCTCGCAGATGGCACCACCCGCTCGGTATACATCTGCCTCACGAAGTAGTGATCAGGTCAGCGCGACGGCGGCAAACCTCCGCGCTGACCTGCAAAGCGCGGAGGCGCATCCTTTGTGACGCCGTACCCACGTGCGGGAGTGGGCGCTGAAGAAGGATTTCCGCGAACCTCCTGGGGCTGGAAGTGGAAGCCTGGAAATTACCGACCTTCGCAATCCATCTCAGCTGTAGCTGCCCCGCGGCATAGCAAGGCCCAAGCGGCAGGCCACTTTTTCGGCGAAATGCGCCAGAAAAGAGTATGCCTTCCGAGTATAGAAGGATGTGGCGAACGGTCTATGGTGTCCGACCAACAGGCTCGCTAGACTCATCACTCACCACGTCAGGTGACGACGCCCGCCGTGTGCGGGCGCCCGATTACGGAGGCTGTAAACAGATGTTCGTTCAGCACGCCATGAACACCCCGATCCTCAGAGAGTGCCCCGACCGCCGGCGCGGCGAGCGATTTGTGCACCGCGAGTCGGTTCAGGTAAACGGTCGCCCGGTTATCGGGTGCGACATCAGCGCGAGGGGCGTATCGGTGCTGATGCGACCGCCCGTGGTCGTCGGCGCCATCGTGCGAGTGACGCTGGGTGGAGACACCGGCCCCGTTTGGCCTGGGACAACATCCGCACGGGTTGCGCGAGTCGACCCGCGCGCGGACCGCTGCATCGTCGGCCTCGAATTCATCCGGTAGTCGCGCGCCCGGGCTCTACGGCCTGCGCTGACTTGCGCTAAAGTGCGGGGGTGACCAACGGCACGGCCTCACCAGCCCCGGCCGGGATCATCCGGGTGATTCTTGCAGACGACCACCCGCTTGTCCTGAACGGCCTGTATCACCTTCTACGCGAGTATTCGGAGTTCGAAGTTCTCGAGCGCTGTTCGTCGGGCCAGGAGGCGGTCGCAGCTGCCCGACGTCACAGGCCGGACATTCTCGTACTCGACCTGCTCATGCCCGGGATGGATGGCCTTGCCGTCGCGCGTGAGCTCCACCCCGGGGGCGCGCCCCCCCATATCGTTCTGCTCACCGCGCAGCTTCATGAAGACCAGCTGATCGAAGCGCTGCACCTCGGGGTCCGCGGTTTCGTGCTGAAGGAAATGGCGACGAAGCTACTGGTCGAATGCCTGCGGCGCGTGCATGCCGGCGGGCAGTGGCTGGAGAAGGATTCAGCGAATCGCGCCATGGCAAAGCTCGTCCGCCGGGAGGCGAAGGGCCGCGAGATCGCCACACTGCTGACCCCGCGGGAGATCGAAGTCGTGCGGATGGTGGCCAAAGGGGCGACCAACAAGGAGATCGCGTCGCAGCTCTGCATCGCGGACGGCACGGTCAAGATCCACCTGCACAACATCTACGAGAAGCTGAAGATCAACCGGCGGGCCGAGCTGGTCAGGTTCGCTCACGACTTCGGCCTGAACCGGAACGTTCTCGGCCGCGCTCCTCATCTTCATGCTGCACTACCCGAACAACCCGGTCGGCGTCCTCACGGAAGCGGCGCGCGTCACACGAGGACCCATCATCCTGGTGCAGTCCCTTCATTCGGGCCGCGTGGGTTACGCGTGGCTTCGCGTCCGGGAGTTCCTCTGGACATACGTGGCATTCCACCTTTCGAAGGTCCTGGGCTACGTCTCGCCGGAGGCGGAGTTCACCATGCATACCCGGCGCTTCTATAC
>JACDBQ010000421.1 GCA_013694845.1 Acidobacteriota bacterium | reverse complement strand
GTGTTGAACCGTGGCAACGACCATTTGGCCGTGTTAGGCCGTGTTGAACCGTGGCAACGACCCTTTGGCCGTGTTAAGCGGTGTTGCACCGTGGCCCTGAGCTGTGACGTGTCAGGCCGCGTTGGCGCGTGGCCCGAATCGTGGCAGGTCGCAGGAGGCTTTCCTTGAGTGTCAGCCGTGGCCCTTACTGGATCAGCGAACCGTCGAGAGCTCACCAAAATGTGTCTCGTACCGCGCTCTGAACTCGTGCCAGGAGTATGAGTGGCTCTGGCCGCCCAGGTGCTCCAGCGCGTAGGTTGCGGCCACGCTCCCAAGGCGTGCACACACTTCGAACGACGATTTCTCAGCCATGCCCTTCAGGAACCCGCCGCGAAAGGCATCACCCACACCTGTCGGGTCGACAATCCGGTGCGGAACGACCGCGGGCACGTCGATTGATCCCGTGCGATCCAGGATCGTGCAGCCGTGTTCGCCCTTCGTGATCACCAGCGCTCCAGCCCGCTCGAGGACCTGGGTCTCGCCGAGGTCCGTCTTCTGGCGTATGAGCTCGAACTCGTAGTCGTTGCAGATCACGATCGCGGCACCGGTAATACCCTGTGACAGTTCGTCGCCCGACATGCGCGCGCACTGCTGGCCTGGATCCCAGATGAACGGGATGTCCAGCGTGCGGCACTCCTCCGCGTACTGGACCATGGCGGCAGGGTCGTTCGGCGAAATGATCGCCAGTCTCGCGTCGGGCGTCGTCCGAAAGGAGAGCTCGGCGGCGTGCGCCATCGCGCCGGTATAGAAGGAGGCAATCTGGTTCCCCGCGGTGTCGGTGCTGCAGAAGAAGGAGGCCGTGAACTTTCCTTCCACGACCTTGACGAGTCGCGTGTCGACACCGGCAGCCTCGAGCCACTGGCCGTACTCTCCGAAATCCTGTCCGGCCGTGGCCATGAGGCGGGGCTTCCCGCCCAGCAGGGCCAGGGTGTACGCGATGTTCGGCGCACATCCCCCGCGGCGTTTGTCCATCGTGTCCACGAGGAAGCTCAAGCTGATACGGTCCATATGGTCCGGCAGAAAGTGCTCGGTGAACGTGCCGGGAAACGACATCAGGTAGTCGTAGGCGATCGAGCCGGTGATGATTATGGACATCTGCAATGCGGAATGCTGAATACTGAATGCTGAAGAAAGGGGCAATTACGACGGCTGCAAGTACTTTGCGACCAGCGGGGCCAGGCGCTGCTTTGCTTCGGCCGGGATCGCGTCGGCTCGTGTGATGAGTGCATGTTTGAGCGCAGTGGCGCACTCGCACGTGCGCTCGAAGGGGAGCTGGTCGACCGCCGAGGCGATGACCTGCTGGGCTGTCTGCGCGTTCTGGGTCAGGTTGGCCACGATCATGTCGACGGTCACCGCCGCGTGCGAGGGATGCCAGCAGTCGTAATCGGTGACGAGCCCGAGGGTCGTATAGCAGATCTCGGCTTCGCGCGCGAGCTTGGCTTCCTGCAGATTCGTCATCCCGATGATATCCATGCCCCACGAGCGATAAAGCCTGGACTCCGCCAGGGTCGAGAATTGCGGACCCTCCATGCACACGTAGCTGCCACCCTTGTGCACGGTGGCCCCGGCTCCCCTCGCGCTCTGGTAGGCGATCTCGCTCAGCGGCGTGCAGAACGGGTGCGCGAACCCGACGTGGGCCACGAGCCCGTTCCCGAAGAACGTCGAGATCCGCTCGCGAGTCCGGTCGACGAACTGGTCGGGGATGACCAGATCCATCGGCTGGTACTCCTCCTTGAGGCTGCCCACCGCACTGGCCGACAGGATGTACTCGACGCCAAGGATCTTGAAGCCGAAGATATTGGCCCGGTAGTTCAGTTCTGAGGGCATGAACCGATGCCCGGCACCGTGTCGCGCAAGGAAGGCCACCCGCTTGCCGCGCAAGGTCCCGAGCACGTACGGCGCGGACGGCTCGCCGAACGGCGTGTCGAGGGTCCGTTCTTCGCGGTCGGCCAGCTCCGCCATGTCGTACAGACCGCTGCCGCCGATGATGCCGATCCTGGTGTTCATTGCAATGCTGAATGCTGAAGTCTGAATGCTGAAGTAAGAGAGCAATTATGAATCGGAAATGACCGGCTCGACGTACTTGCGGCGGTCCTTCTCGCGGATGTAGCCGGCCGCGATCTTCGGATCATGCTCGAAGAAGATCAGGTACTCGCGGTCGATTGCCTCGCGGACGAACTCGCGTTTGAAGGCTAGCGTGTCCATTGGATACAGGTCGTAGCCCATGATCCATGGCTCGTCGACGTGCGCGGCGGTGGGAATCATGTCGGCCGGAAACACGGCGGTGCGCCCGCCCGACTCGATCGTGATGACCTGGTGGTGCATGGTGTGGCCGCCGGATCGGCGTACCCTGACGCCCGGCATGATCTCTCCGTCGTCTTCGACGAAGTCGACGACACCCGCTCCGTGAAGCGGCAGAAAGTTCTCCGGCAGGTAGCTCGCCCGGTTCCTCTCGTGAGGGTGCGTCGCATCCTGCCACTCCGCGGTACGGACGATGTAGCGAGCGTTAGGAAACGTGGGCCGCAGCTGCCCGGCCTCCAGCGTCGTAAACCCGCCGGCGTGATCGAAATGAAGGTGCGAGGCCAGCACGACCTGAATATCCTCAGGCAAGAGCCCGGCGCCGGCCAGGGACTGCGAGAGGTTCGGGGAGCGATCGAGACCGTAGATATCCGCGCTCTTCGCATCCATCTTGTCGCCAGCACCCGCGTCGATCAGCATCGTGGGCTGCAAAGGCGCGCGCACGAGCAGCGGGCGCATCCCCAGTCGGATGCGGTTCCGCTCGTCGGCCGGTGCGCGCTTCTCCCACAGCGGCTTCGGGACGACCCCGAACATCGCGCCGCCATCCAGCCGGAAGAATCCGTCGAGGAGCGGCGTCAGCTCAAATGCACCGAGCTCAACGGATTTCATCCGCATCCCGGATCCCGGATCCCGGATCCCTCATCCCGCACCCCACCATCCGCTACCTGTTTCAACTCGACCAGCACGCCATGAGCACTCGCGGGATGGATGAACGCCACGAGCGAATCGTGCGCGCCCGGCCGCGGGGTCTCGTCGATCAGGCGCACTCCCCTGGCCTTCAGCTCCGCGAGAGCAGCAACGATGTCGTCCACACGAAAGGCAACGTGATGGAGGCCTGGTCCGCGCTTGGCGAGGAACGCCGCGATGGGTGAATCAGGCGACGTCGGCTCCACCAGTTCAACGGAGGCCTCCCCGGCCTCGAGAAAATGAGCGCGCACCCGCTGTGACGGCACTTCCTCAGGCGCGGTGAGCTCCAGGCCCAGCGCGTCGCGAAACATCTTTAATGACGCGTCGAGGTCGCCGACGGCGATGCCGATGTGGTCAAGTGTCGCCTTCATAGCCTGGACCGCACGATCTGCGCCTCTGACACAAAGCTTACGACGAGCACTACGACCACAAGGACACTTCTTGGTGTTCCTGCTGGCGTTCGTGGGCGGCGTGCTGAAACCCGTTCCATCCTCATCGAACTGCTCTTGAAAAGAGAGAATCCACCGCCGTATACGGATCCGTCTCACGCGCGGCAATCCGGTCGAGGATCTCCTCGAGCTCTCCGGTCTTCAGAATATTGGTCTCGACGTGCTGGATGAAGCGGTGGCCGAGCAGCTCGCGCAGGCGCCACTCGGCACGAGCGCGGCGGCGGTTGCCCTGGGTGGCCGCCGTGTGCTGCCGGAACACCTCCACCATCTGGAGCAGCTCCGGGACCCCGCGACCAGTCGTCGCTTCGGTCTTCATGATCGGCGGCCGCCATTCCCCGTCCGCGAACACGTGCAGCGACAACATCGCTTCGATCGACGTGACGGTGCGATCCGCACCTTCACGGTCAGCCTTGTTGACCACGAAAATGTCGGCGATTTCCATGATCCCGGCCTTCAGCGCCTGCACCTCGTCGCCGGCACCCGGGACCAGGGTGACGATCGATACATCGGCGGTGCGGACGATGTCGACTTCGTCCTGTCCCACCCCGACGGTTTCGATGATGACGACGTCCTTTCCCGCGGCGTCGAGCACGACCGCGGCCTCACCGGTCGCCCGAGCCAGGCCGCCGAGATGCCCTCGGGTCGCCATGCTCCGGATGAATACCCCGTCGTCGCCCGCATGCGCCTGCATGCGCACCCGATCGCCCAGTATCGCGCCACCGGTGTAAGGACTCGTGGGATCCACCGCGATCACCCCCACCGTTTTCCCGGTCTTGCGGATCTCCGCCGTGATCCGGTCGACGAGCGTGCTCTTTCCTGCACCGGGAGGGCCGGTGACGCCGAGGAGATAGGCGCGACCGGACCTGCCGAAGATCTTCTGGATCAACTGCGCTCCCGCGGGCGATTCGTCCTCGATGAGAGAGATCGCGCGCGCCACGGCCCGCGCGTCGCCGGCGAGCACCCGGTCGGACAGCGTCGGTTGCGTCACTGACCCATCAACTGCCGCGCAATGACCAGCCGCTGGATCTCGCTCGTGCCTTCGCCGATGGTGAGCAGCTTCACATCGCGGAAATATTTCTCGGCGGGGTAGTCCTTCACGAAGCCGTAGCCGCCGTGGATCTGCACGCAGTCATCGGCGGCCTTCACCGCGATCTCGCTGGCGAACAGCTTCGCCATCGCCGACTCTTTCGTCATCCGCACGCCGCAATCCTTGAGATACGCCGCCCGGTAGGTGAGCAGGCGCGCCGCTTCGATGCGGGTGGCGTTGTCGGCAAGCTTCCACTGGATCGCCTGAAATGCGGCGATCGGTTGCCCGAATTGCCGTCGTTCCTTCGCGTACCGGCGCGCGGCTTCGTAGGCGCCCTGCGCCAGGCCCACCGACAGCGCCGCGATACCGATCCGCCCGGCATCGAGCACCTGCAGCGTGTTGATGAAGCCCTGCCCTTCGTCCCCGAGCAGCGCGTCAGCGGGAAGACGGCACTCCTCGAAGATGACCTCGCTCGTATCGCTCGCGCGCATCCCGAGCTTGTTCTCCTTCTTGCCGGCGCTGAAGCCCGGCGTGCCGTGCTCGAGAACGAAGGCCGAGATGCCTCGGTGGCCCCTGGTCCGGTCGCTGACCGCCATCGCGACCATGACGCCGCCGATCTTGCCGTGCGTGATGAAGGTCTTCGCGCCATTCAGCACCCAGCCATCCGCCTGTCTGGCGGCCGTGGTTCGCATTCCCGCGGCATCGCTTCCCGCGCTGGCCTCGGTCAGGCCCCACGCGCCCAGCACCTCACCTGCAACCAGTCGCGGTAGATAGTGCTGCTTCTGTGCGTCCGTGCCGAACATCCCGATGTGGGCCGTGCAGAGACCGTTGTGTGCCGCCACCGACAGGGCGATCGACGGGCACACCCGGGCCAGTTCCTCGATGCAGATGCAGTAGTCGACCGCCGACATGGCCGAGCCGCCGAACTCCTCGGGAAACTGGATCCCCATCAGACCGAGCGCGGCGAGCTTAGGCAGCAGTTCCATGGGGAAATGCTGCGCTTCGTCCCATTCCATGACATGGGGACCTATTTCCGCTTCGGCGAATTGGCGCACGGTGCGGCGCAGGATCTCCTGTTCGTCGGTCGGCCTGAAGTCCATCCATCGAAATCTATCAGAATGCGGGGTGCGGGGTCCTGGGTCCGGGATGCGGGGTGCGGGGTGGGGGAGGCGGGATGACGTATTCTCAGGCCATGAGATACACACTGCTTTCGGCGGCGGCGGTCGTCGTCGCCCTGCTGCTGCCGTCGACTGCCTCCGCGGATGTGACGGCATTTCTGGGCGTAAACCCCACGCCGAGTAACCGGGTGCTCACGGGGGTGTCCGGCGGCGTTGGATTACTGGTCGTCGGCTTCGAGTTCGAGTACGCGAATACGCGGGAGGACATTGACGAGTTGGCGCCCGCGTTGACCACCTACATGTTCAACGGCCTAGTGCAGACGCCAGTGGCGATCGCGGGGATGCAGTTCTACGGAACCGCAGGCGGAGGCGTATTCCGGGAAACCCTGAACGATCAGACCGAGACCAACGTCGGGATCAACGTCGGTGGCGGCGTGAAGATGAACCTGGTGGGCCCGTTACGGCTGCGGCTGGACTATCGGGTCTTCACACTGCGGGGGTCGGACGTGCGCCACTCGAAGCCGCAGCGTTTCTATGCGGGATTGAACTTGAGGTTCTAGCAGTGCTGGGTGCTGGTTGCTCAGTGCCGGGTGCCTAGTGCGGCACGAGCACCCAGCACCGAGCACCCAACACAGAGCCGCTACATGCCGCCGCCGACCGGCGACAGGTTGAGGATGTTCATGCCGGCGAACGCCCCCGCCCACTTCTTGAAGTTCTCGACGTTGACCGGGTCACGCTGTTGTTCCGGCGTGAGCGTCTTGTTGAACATCTCGAGGAATGAATACTCCGCCCCCGGCACGGCGGGGTCGAAGACCACGACATACAGGGCGTTGCCACCCGACGCTTCGGCCGACTTGTAGACCTTGAACGATCCCTGCTGCTTCAGATTGGCATCGGTCGCCGCCGCAAGGGCCGGCTTCATCTTTGCCATCATTTCCTCAAAGGCGGTTGTCTGGTCCGGCTTGATCTGCACGAGCAGCATGCCTGCCGGCGTATTGAAGCCGACCTTCGGCACACCAGGCTGGGCCGGCGCCGCGGGCGCAGCCTGGGCCGGGGGCGGCTGCGCGGGCGGCGGCTGCGCGGGCGGCGGATTCTGGGCAAACACGGCGCCCGGCAGCAGGGCCAGCGCCAGAGCACTAACGATTACGCGACTCATCCACTCCTCCTTGGTCGAACATCACAAACCGACACTCTACCGTACAGGTCTGTCGACCGGCCAGTGTTGGGACGAATCGACCCTCAGACCTCAGACGAATACCTGCATGATCTCATTGGCAATGATCATGCCTTCTCGGGACAGGCGCAGGTTGCCGCCCTCCCTGACGACCAGTCCCGCGTGGAGGAACGGGGTTAGAGGCGTTTCATACCTGGTCCAGAGATCGATGCCATAACGGCGGCTTAAGGCTGCGAAATCGAGGCCTTCTGTCAGCCTGAGGCCGGTGAAAAGTGCGTCCTCGAGGTGCTGCTCTGGACTCATTGCCCGCCGCTCGACCACCAGACTCATGCTCAGGCGGCCAGCCCCAGCGGGATCACGACTTGCCCGCGCGATGTACTCA
Source organism: Acidobacteriota bacterium (assembly GCA_013694845.1). GTDB lineage: Bacteria > Acidobacteriota > Vicinamibacteria > Vicinamibacterales > 2-12-FULL-66-21 > JACDCA01. Next base: position 1,391 of record JACDBQ010000421.1, on the reverse strand, counting down.
TCGGTGGACGAGACGTTCTTCCAGCGTACGCTCCCCCGCGTGGAATGGGCACCGCATCCAAAGCCTAGCCATTCGCCGTCGCGCCAGTACTTCAGATTGTGCCTGGATTGACGTCCCGGGCGAGCGACGTTGGAAATCTCGTACTGCGCGTAACCTGCACACTCGAGACGTTCGAGGCTCCACAGATACATCTCCGCCGCGTCGTCATCCGGCGACTGCGACCACCCGGCGCGCGCCATGTCCTCCTTCAGTGGTGCGTTCGGGTAGAGCTCCAGCAGATACAGCGACGCATGCTCGGGCTCGACCTCGATGAGCGCCTCGACGCTCGACTGCCAGTGCTCGCGGCTTTGCTGCGGCAGCCACATCATCAGGTCGAGGCTGACGTTATCGAAGCCGGCGGCACGAGCTTCGATGACCGCCTGCCGCGCGCGATCGGCGGAGTGCAGCCGACCGAGCCGGCGCAATTCCTCATCACGAAACGACTGCACACCGAAGCTCACCCGGTTCACTCCCGCGGCGCGGAACCCGGACATCCGCTCCGCCGACGATGTCTCGGGGTTGGTCTCGAGCGTGATCTCGGCGCCGGGTAAGAAGGCGAAGCTTTCGGCGCAGGCGGTGATCAGCCGGTGGATCTCGGCGGGTTCGAGCAGCGATGGCGTGCCGCCGCCGAAAAAAATAGTGTCGGCCGCCGAGCCATCAGCGGCATCCCGGATTTCCTGCTCGAGCGCCGAAACGTAGCGATCCTTCACCGCGGCATCGAACAGGCCCCGGTTGAAGTTGCAGTAGTTGCAGATGGAACTGCAAAAGGGGATGTGGAGGTAGAGGCCGAGCATCGTCGATTGCGGATCGACGGATGGTGGATTGTCGATTGGCGACCTGCTCACTGATTGCTGATTACGACCCGGCCTTGCCGCCCGTCCATCCAAGGTCCGCTTTGCCGCCCGGCGCCTTCAGTTGGGCGCGCACGGGCTTCGCCGTCGTCCTGGCCGGCAGCGTGCGCCGGTTCGGCTTCATTTTCCACATGGTCATCAGGTCGTCGACGCCCCCATTGGGCGGCAGGTGGCGGAAGTCGGCCCCATCGAACTCGAGGAAGTCGCACATTTCGTGCAGGCGCGAGTGGATGCGGAAGCCGATGCGGGCCTTGAGGCAGTCGGGATCGGTGTCATCTGGCGTGTCGTCGTAGTTGGACGTGAAGATCGTGTGCCGGCGCTCGTTATAGCGCGTGTTGACGATCAGGTTCATCGTTTCTTCCACCCACTCTGATGTCTTTTCCGACCCGAGATCGTCGAGCACGAGGAGGTCGGCGTCCATGACCGGCCGGAGCACGTCCATCTCCGCCGCCTTCACCGTCGGGTTGTAGGTGCTTCGGATCACGCGGAGCAGATCGCGCG
>JACDBQ010000388.1 GCA_013694845.1 Acidobacteriota bacterium | reverse complement strand
CAAGTTGCTCATGGCCGCGAAGGACCTCAAGAACCTGACGCTCCGCTGGTCGGATGATGGGCGCTGGTTTGCGTATGCGAAGAAAGGCGAGGTCTTCGTCCAGAGCGTCGACGGATCGCCAGCGCGGAGCCTGACGCCCAGACGGAAAACGAATGGGACGGCTGACAAGGCGGCCTCGAAGGCGGACGTCACCCGGGAGGACCCCTTGAAGCCCACAGCCGTCAATGACGACGCGAAGCAGGAGGAGGAAAACTTTTCTCCCGTCTCGTTCAGTCGTGACGCCTCGAAGCTGCTCATCACCAGCCGGAAGGGCTGGTACGTGCTGACTGTCGGAGACGGTTTGCGCAGACTCATCGTGCCGATGGACGAGGAAGAAGACAAGAACCCGAGAATCTCGGCCATCGACTGGGCCCCCGACGGACGGGCGATCTACGCCACCTGGGGCGCGCGCGATCGATGGGAGCGCGGGATTGTGTCCATTCACCCGCAGTCGGGGGCGGTGACACCGCTCGTGCGCGACGCACGGATCTACGATGGCGCGCGCATGACCCGCGATGGCAACGGTTTCATTCTCACCGTCTCGGACGGCGATCGCCCCCCGGACCTGTACGCCGTCGATTCGGGTTTCGCGGCGATGAAGCGCCTCGGCGACCTCAACCCCTGGCTCGCGGCAAAAGCGCTGCCCTCGTCCGAGCTCGTGAGCTACCGGGACGTGGACGGCAAGGCGCTGCACGGCGTGTTGCGTTATCCGGTCGGCTACGAGAAGGGCCAGAAGTATCCGACCGTGTTCGAGCTCTATGAAACGTTTTTCGACAACGGCTTTAACAGCCGCGCCGCCTTTCTCACCAACCACGGCTACGCCGTGTTCCACCCGTCCGTGCATCTCGTGGTCGGGCGCCCGGGGGAGGCATGGGTGAAAGGGGTTACGGCGGCGGCCAATCGCCTGATCGATCTGGGGATCGCGGATCCCGACCGCCTGGGGGTGCACGGTACCAGTTACGGCGGCTACGCGACGGCGCTGCTCATCACGCAGACCGAGCGATTCAAAGCGGCGATCAACATCTCTGGCAAGGTCAACATGGTGAGCTTTTATACCGACAGCCCCCGGCTCGGTGTCCGCAACACCCACGCGCCAGAGAAGAGCCAGGATCGCGTCGGCGGTACCCTCTGGGAGTTCCCGGAGCGCTACATCGAGCACTCCGCCGTCATGCGTGCGGATCGGATCAAAACGCCGCTGCTCAACATCACCGGCGATCAGGATCCGAACGTGCCGGCCAGCCAGTCGCGCGAAATGTATTACGCGATGCGACGCCTCGGGAAGGACGTCGAATGGGTTCGCTACGTCAACGGCGGACATCGTCCGCCGAACAGCGCGGCGGAAAGCATCGACTTCGAGGAGCGCATCCTGGCCTGGTACGACAAATACCTCAAGGCGGTCAAGAAGAAGGCCGGCACGGACTGAGGGAGGTGGCTTCCTCCGGGCCGCGCGCGCCCGCACCACCCGGGTGCGGAAGGCCGTTCAGGCTGTCAATCGATCGACGATGGCGCGCCAGGTTCGTGCCGATGGCGTTGCGTCGGTGGAGAGGGACGCGCCGCACACCACCGTCTGGCCGTCATCCGAGACCTTCGCCCACACGGTGTCGACCGCGAGTCGCAACCCGATCCCGGCAACCTCGACGTCGAACGTTTCAGGGACACCGCCGGCGTTTGGAACCTCGAGCCGAAGCCCGCCGTAGGACACGTCGACGACCGCCGCCGGGCAGCCATTGATGCTGACGCCAAAGCCGCCGAGCACACGTTTGCGCCGCCATCGGCGCTGCCGGCGGACCGCGGAAACGCACCGCTCGACCACCGCCAGGAGCTCACCCGGGTCGACCGGTTTCCGGAGGAACTCGGCGCGGTAGCGTCCGGCTTCGATCTCCATCATCGGCTCGTCGAAGCCCGTGATGATGATGATGGCCATGTCGGGGTAGTCGGAACTGCTCTGCCGAACCAGGTTCAGTCCATTGAAACCACGAAGCCGCACGTCCGTGATGAACAAGTCGTAAGGAGAGAGAGCGAGCAGCCCTTTCGCCCCGTCGTAGGTCGCGGCGCCGGTGACCTGGTAGTTCGCATCACGCAGCAACTCGACGATCCCCGACAGTGTGTTCGGGTCGTCATCGAGGACGAGGATGCGGTATTGCAGCTTCATGACGGGTCGGCAGACCAGCGAGGGTGATCATGCCAGATGGGAGCACGGCAAGGGAGATGCCGGATGGAATAGCCACGAAAGCCACGGCCAAATTGTGCAGGAGCCCGAACCCGCGGTCCCGGGGTACTCGATCCTGAAAGCCGGCGGAAAAATCCGGCCGGAGCGGTCCTCGGCTAAAGACCAGTGTCGGGTCCCCAAAGTCCTGTTACGTTGGGCCGACGCCCTCTGGGTTAACCAGACTTCGGAGACGCGAGACTAATGAATGACCGCCTTCGGCCGGGCGGACGCGAGTACGCGGGTGATCATCCCATCGAGCCTGGCCTGGTCGATCCGGAAGGGGCCGGCAACCGCCGCGCCCGTCGGGATCTCGATCGCGATGACGACACCCGAGTCGGTCGGCTCGACGATCCAGCTGAAGCCGCGCAGGGCGACGTGCTGATCGGTCGTGCCCGGATTCTTCGCCCGGTCGATGGCCCGCAGGATCTGTTTCAGGACGGCCTCCACGTCGACGTCGGTCCACGCCTCCGGGTCCTTCAGGTCCTGCAGGCGCTCGGTCACCGCGACGTTGCGTTCGCGGAGCACAATTTCGACATCGAACGTCATGCGATCACCGGTCCGTCCACGCTGGAGTGCGCCTGGCGATGAACGCGTCGACGCCTTCGATCGCATCGTGGGTGCGCATCAGATCGTCCAAGTATAACTGCTCGAGTTTCGGCAACAGGTCACGGACATGGGCGACAAGGCCCATCCGGGCGGCGGCCACGGCGTGGCGGAGCGCGGCGGCCGACCGCGGCGCCAGGTGGGTCGCGAACCAGGCATCGACAGCCGCGCCAAGCCCGCTGACGTCCGCGAGCATGGTCACCAGGCCGGTGCGATGCCACGCGCCGGCACTGGTCCGTTCTCCAGTCACGACAGCGCCGATCGCCGAGGCGTAGCCGACCTTCGGGGGAAGCAACGCGGACGCGGCCGGCGGGAACACGCCGAGCGAAATCTCCGGCAAGGCAAACGTCGCGGTATCGGCCGCGAAGATGAAGTCACAGGCAAGCGCGAGCTCGAAGCCGCCACCCAGGCAGCGACCCCGCACGACCGCGGCGGTCGGCGCCGGCACGTCGAGCAGCTCGTAAATCAGCGCGTGCAGCTCCGGCAGCACGCGAGCGATCTCGCCGGGCGTGTGCTCGGGGATGCTCGCCCCGAAGCTGAAGTCCTCGCCCGCGCCCTCGAGCGTGATCAGCTTGAGATGCGGGTTCTGCGCGATCCCGTCCAGGGCGAATCGCAGGGCGCGAACCAGGTCCGCGGTGATGATGTTGCCCTTCGGGTGGAAGAGAGTGAAGGCCGCGCGGGTCTGGTCGGCGCTGAACGCGACGCTGAGCGGCTCCGTCATGCCTCGGTCACCGTCGTCATGCGAGCTCGCTGCTCAGCGCCTCCACCGAAGAGACCGGCTGATGGCAGGTGAAGTCGCGGCACACATAAACAGCTCCCCCGCCGTGGGCCTTCATGCCAGCCACGAAAGGCAGCCGCTCGCGCAAATGCTGCTGGCCGTTGTCGGGATCAACCGGAACATGGACGGCAAACGGCAGGTAGTGCGCCGCGATCTCGGAGGTGAGCGTCCGGACCGCTTCCGCTGACGGTGCGCCCACCACGACGATCTGCATGGATGGTGCGTGCCATTGCGAGAGCGCGCACAGCATCATCGGGACGACACGGCCAGCGGCACCGATGCGCTTGCCGTACCTGGCGAGCGTGCGCTCAGCCTTCGTGCGGTACGCGTCTTCACCTGTCAGGTGACCGAGCGTCAACACGTTGAGCGCGGCCACCGAGCTTGCGGCCGGCTCGGCCCCGTCGTAGTCTTCTTTCAGCCGGAGCAGGACCGTGGGATCGTTCCCGGTGGTGCTGAACCAGCCCCCCTCGGATTCGTCCCAGAAGAGCTCGTCCTGCCGGCGCTGGAGGGTGACCGCCCAGTCCAGCCACTCCGCGTCGCCTGTCGTCTGCAGCAGTTCGAGCAGTCCCCAGACGAGATACGCGTAGTCTTCAGCGTAGGCTTCGATCGCCGCGTCGCCGTCACGATATCGTCGCAGCAGCACGGGGCCGCTCTCACCCC
>JACDBQ010000338.1 GCA_013694845.1 Acidobacteriota bacterium | reverse complement strand
ATCCAATCCCCCCTCGGCAATCCGCATCCCGGATCCCGCATCCCGCACCCCGGAATTTTAAGCCAGCTCCAGCTTGGCGAACTTCGACAGAAGCTTCTTGACGCCGACGGTGTTGAATCGCACCGTGACCTTGACGTCGTCGGCATGGTCCTCGACGGCGATGACGTTGCCGACACCGAATTGGGGATGGCGCACCCGCATGCCGGCCCGGAGCGTACCGGCGGACTGATCCTCGTCCGCGTAGGCGTAGGCGGGTGCTTCCTCGCGCGTTCTGCCGCCGCCGCGACCCTTGCCGCCTCGCCCGTACGGGTTCGTCCTGAACTCGTAATGCTGATGACCGAAGGAACCGCCGTAGTGTGAACCGACGGCTGGTGCGATGCGCTCGATCAGCTCCGCCGGGATCTCGTCGAGGAACCTGGACGGCTCGGTCGACTGATACTCGCCGAAGACCCGGCGACGGGCAGCGCTGGTGAGAATTAGCTTCCGCTCCGCGCGGGTGAGACCGACGTAGCAGAGACGGCGCTCCTCCTCGATCTCGTCCTCGTTATCGGCGGAACGAGAGTGCGGGAACAATCCTTCTTCAAGGCCCGCGATCACGACCAGCGGGAATTCGAGCCCCTTTGCCGCGTGCATCGTCATCAGCCACACACGCGCTTCCTTGTTGCCGGACTCTTCGTCCGTTTCGGAGAGCAGCGACAGCCGGTCGACAAAGCCGCCCAGTGACGCCTCGGGGTCGTGTGATTCGTAGTCGCGCGCCGCCGAGACGAGCTCCATCAGGTTCTCGATCCGGTCGTTCGCGTCCTCGGTGTTCTCGTCCCGCAGCGCCTGTAGGTATCCCGTCTCGGCCAGCATCTTGCCGATGACGATGGACACCGCATCCTGACGCGCCGAGTGGGCTAGGTTCACGATCAGATCCCTGAAGGCTCTCAGCGCTGCGGTCGCGCGGGATGTCAGCTTCGCCTCGTCCACGGCGTAGACGGCTTTGGCCCATAGAGACCTCGCGGAGCCGACCTCCTGGAGGCCGGCGAGCAGGAGCTGGGGGGCGTCGGCTTGGACCGCCTCAGGATCGATCGCCTGCAGCGAATCCATCACGCCTTTGCCGACACCGCGGGCGGGCACGTTGATCACTCGTCTCAGGCTCACATCGTCGTGCGGGTTGATGATCAGTTTGAGATAGGCGAGCGCATCCTTGATTTCCTTTCGTTCGTAGAACCGCACGCCGCCGATGATCTTGTAGGGGATGGCCTCCCGCATCAGCGAATCTTCAATCGCACGCGACTGCGCGTTCGTGCGGTAGAGGACGGCCGTCAGGCACTTGACGTCCTCCTGACGCTGCGCCTTGATCGAGCGCGTGATGAAGTCCGCTTCTTCGAGCTCGTCGTTGCCGCGGAAATAGACGATCTTCGAACCACCCTTGCGGTCGGTCCAGAGACGCTTGTCCTTCCGATTGCGGTTCTGGCTGATGACGGCTGACGCCGCATCGAGAATGACCTGGGTCGATCGGTAGTTCTGTTCCAGGCGGACCGTCTTCGACTCGGGAAAATCGGTTTCGAAGTCGAGAATGTTCTTGAGGTCCGCGCCCCGCCACTTGTAGATGGATTGGTCAGGATCGCCGACGACGGCGAGGTTCCGATAGGCCTGCGCGAGGCGGCGGATGAGGAGATACTGCGGGCGGTTGGTGTCCTGATATTCGTCGACCATGACGAACCGGAATTTGCGCGAGTAGAAGTCGCGGACCTGTTCAACCGTTTCGAAAAGTTCCACCGTTTTCAGCAGCAGGTCGTCGAAGTCCAGTGCGTTGGCGTTTTTCAGGGCGAGGATGTACTTTTCGTAAATCCTGGCGACCTGCTCGCCCCGGATGTCCCAGTTGCCGCGCAGGGAGTCGGGTCCCTCCATGCGGTTTTTTGCATGGCTGATGCGGGACAGCGCCATTCGCGGCGGCACGAACTTGTCGTCAATGTTCAGCTCGCGCAACGCCTGCTTCACGACCGAGACCTGGTCAGACGAGTCGTAGATGACGAAGTCCCGACTGAGCGCAATCTTCGGAGCCTCGCGTCGCAGCAGCCGGGCGCAGAGTGCGTGAAACGTGGACAGCCACACGCCCCGGGCGTCGTCCCCGATGAGCCCTTCGACGCGCCCGCGCATCTCCTGGGAGGCCTTGTTCGTGAAGGTCACGGCGAGCACTTGTCCCGGTTCCGCGTGACCGTCGCCGATGAGGTGTGCGATGCGGTAGGTGATCACCCGCGTCTTGCCCGATCCCGCGCCGGCGAGGATGAGCAACGGTCCGTCGCGATGGAGCACGGCCTCACGCTGTTCGGGATTCAACTTCGACAGGAATTCCATTGGAGGGAAGCTCCAGTATAACGGGCGATGGCAAGGGCTTTGAAGATCGACTCGGCATGAGCGGAAAAAACAACGTCAACCCGGGTCAGTACAAGGTAGCCGGGCGGGAGCGACAGGACGACATCGCGAAGGAAAGAATGAAAGTGTCGCGCCAGGCGGAGGCTGGCAACCAGGTCGAGAAGAAGCGCCCGAAGAAGCCGGCGCCGAAGCGCTAGGTTGCGCGCGGTCGGCAGGATTCGCACCATCTCGCGAGCGCTGACCGCGCAAATTCCGCGTGATAGCATTTCGAGCCATGCCGTCCACGCTGCTCGAGAAGGTCTGGAACGCGCACGCCGTGCGAAAGCTGCCGAACGGCCAGACCCAGCTCTTCGTCGGGCTCCACCTGATCCACGAGGTCACGAGCCCGCAGGCGTTCGACATGCTGCGTGGCCGCGGCGGGCAAGTCATGTTCCCCGACCGGACGATTGCGACCGTCGACCACATCGTCCCCACCAAGGACCAGCGTCGGCCGTTTCTCGATGTCATGGCCGAGGACATGCTGTCGGCCCTCGAGCGTAACTGCCGCGAGGCCGGAGTCAGGATGTTCGATCTCGCCTCCGGATCCCAGGGCATCGTTCACGTGGTCGGACCGGAGCTCGGCCTGACCCAGCCCGGTATGACGATCGCCTGTGGTGACAGTCACACCTCCACTCATGGGGCGTTCGGCGCTGTGGCGTTCGGCATCGGCACATCGCAGGTCCGCGACGTGCTGGCGTCACAATGCCTGGCCCTGGAACCGCTGAAGGTCCGGAGGATTCGCGTCGATGGCCAGCTCGGGTCCGGGGTTTACGCGAAGGATGTGATCCTCGAAATCATCCGGCGTCTCGGCGTGAACGGCGGCGTCGGGTACGCCTACGAATACGCCGGCGATGTCATCGACAACATGTCGATGGACGAGCGGATGACGATCTGTAACATGTCAATCGAGGGTGGAGCGCGGGTCGGTTACGTCAACCCCGATGACACGACGGTCGAGTACCTGCGGGGACGGCGTTTCGCGCCGCAGGGTGATGAGTTCGAGCGTGCCGCGGTGTGGTGGCGGTCGCTCGCGTCAGACGGTGGTGCGAGCTTTCAGGATGAAGTGAGCATCGATGCCGGAGCGATCCGGCCGACGGTGACCTGGGGGATCAATCCCGGTCAGTCGGTGTATGTCGACGAGCGGCTGCCGAAGCCCTCGACGCTTCCGCGGGAGGAACGAGAAGCCGTTGAGGAAGCCCTCACCTTCATGGGGCTCGCTGGGGGTGACCCGATCGCCGGCACCCGCATCGACGTGGCGTTTGTCGGGTCCTGCACCAACGCGCGATTGTCCGACCTGCGCGAAGCCGCACGGGTCATCCAAGGCCAGCACGTCGCCCCGACGGTCAGGGCGCTGGTCGTGCCCGGCTCGCAGGCCGTGCGCGACGCGGCCGAACGTGAAGGCCTGCATCGCGTGTTCCTCTCGGCTGGATTCGAGTGGCGTGGCGCGGGGTGCTCGATGTGCCTGGCGATGAACCAGGACCGTCTTGAAGGACGCGAAGTCTGCGCCTCGTCTTCCAACCGCAACTTCAAGGGACGCCAGGGGAGCCCGGTCGGCCGTACGTTGCTGATGAGCCCGGCCATGGTCGCGGCCGCCGCGGTCGCGGGAGAAATCGTCGACGTGAGGACGTTCAGCCGTGCCCATTGAGAAAATTCTCGCCGTTTCGGGCACCGCCCTGCCGGTCCGCGGCACCAACATCGACACCGATCGCATCATTCCGGCGCGGTTTCTGAGATCGGTGTCTTTCGACGGGCTGGAGCGGCATCTGTTCGAGGACGACCGGGCCCAGGCGGGGGAGTCTCACCCGCTGTCGAACCCGGCCTATCACGGCGCGACGCTGCTCGTGGTCAACGCGAACTTCGGGTGCGGATCGTCGCGCGAGCACGCGCCGCAGGCCATTCGGCGGCGAGGCATCCGGGCGGTGGTTGGCGAATCGTTTTCCGAGATTTTCTTCGGGAACTCGGTCGCGCTTGGCCTGCCGTGCGTCACCGTCACGCCCGAAGCCGCGACTGACCTCCAGTCGGCAGCCGAGGGCGAGCCACGAACGAGTTTCACGCTCGATCTGCAGACCATGACGATCTCGACCGCCACCGTCAGCTTCCCCGCGCATCTTCCCGCGGCGGCTCGGGAAGGGTTTCTCGACGGCAGCTGGGACGCCACGGGGCTGCTGCTGGAGCGGTACACCGAGGTCCGGCACGTCGCAGATCGCCTGCCTTACCTGCGCGGCTGGCGCTGATCGCTGGCATCGACCGACAGCTCCACGAGCGCCTACCCGGACCTCTCCGTCCGCACCAGCTGCAGGAAGGCGGCCGCGGCGTGGGACAGCTCACCGGTCCTGCGAAAAACGAACCTGACGACGCGTGAGGCTTTGAGCTCCGGCACCTTTACGGCGACAAGGCTGCCTCGCTCGATTTCAGTCAGGGCGCAGCGTCTTGGCAGCACCGCCACTCCCACTCCCATCTCCACCGCCCGTTTGATTCCATCCAGGCTCGGCAGCGAAACCTGGATGTTGATCGCCGCGTGCTTCCGCTCGTAGAGTCGCAGGACCCGGTCCCGGGTGGGGGATGGGTCGTTGTGGGCGATCACGACCTGGCGTCCGACCTCGCCGATCGAGACCCGCTTCCGCGCCGCAAGCGGGTGCTGCGGGTGCGCCAGCATCACCAGTTCATCCCCTCCGAGGGCGATCGACTGGAGCCCACGCTCGTCGGGCTGAAATGTCATCACGCCGAAATCGATCGAGCGGTCGAGCAGCTCGGTCGCGATCCGGCGCGACGGCACGCGCCGCACATCGATCGAGACCTGGGGATGACCTGCCGTGTAATCGCGCACGAACGGCAGCAGCGAGTGCACCGCCGCCTCGTTCGCACCGATGACCACACGGCCTCGCCTGACCTGCTGCAGCTCACGCACGGCCGCTTCAGCCTCTGACGTCATGCGCAGGATTCGCTGCGCATGGTCCAGCAGCAGGGTTCCGGCCTCGGTCAGGGCGCCGTTCCTGGACGTCCGGTCGAAGAGCCGGTCGCCGAGCTCGTCTTCGAGCCGGCGAATGGCCTGGCTGACCGCCGGCTGCGTCCGGTGCAGCCGGCGGGCGGCGACCGAGAAGCTGCGCTCCCTGGCGACGGTGACAAAGGCGTGAAGATCCGGCAGCTGCATCGCATCTCGCGGTTCGCCCAGGCCTTTTCAGACCTGTCCCGTTTGGCGATCATAAAGAATCCTTATGAAAAGGCAAGAACAATAAATTGGACTCGTCCCCCGATCATCCGATAGAAGAGTAGAGGCGGGAGGCCCCATGACCAGAGAACGGGTAACGATTTTCGACACGACCCTGCGGGACGGCGAACAGGCGCCGGGGTTCTCGATGCGGACCGACGAGAAGCTGAAGCTGGCGCGGCAGCTCGCCACGCTGGGCGTCGACGTCATCGAAGCGGGATTTCCGATCGCGTCCGAAGCCGACGCCGAATCGGTGCGGCTGGTGGCGACCCGGATTCGCGGCCCGATCATCGCGGCGCTCGCCCGCTGCAGCCCCACCGACATCGATCGTGCCGCATGGGCGCTGGCCCCGGCCAGGCGGTCCCGGATGCACGTGTTCATCGCAACCTCGGATCTGCACCTCGAACGCAAGCTGCGGATGACCCGGCAGCAGTGTCTCGATGTCGCCGTCGCGGCCGTCCGCCAGGCCCGCCGCCACACCGACGATGTCCAGTTCTCAGCGGAGGACGCGACTCGAAGCGACCCGGAGTTCCTGTGGAGGATGGTGGAAGCC
>JACDBQ010000333.1 GCA_013694845.1 Acidobacteriota bacterium | reverse complement strand
CTTCCCGGCGTGATCCGGGTGCGCCGCCGAGTCCTCCTGCGCGCCGATGATTTGCTAGACTGGCTGAACCAGAAGCGCGCGCCATCGCCAGAGGAGTAACTGGTGATGAGCGTCACAATCCGTCCGTATCGGAAAGGCGGCTGGGAAGTGGACATCGGCGTTGTCTCGCCCGACGGCACGCGACACAAGCGCGAGCGAAAGCACGCGCCGATATCGTCGCGCACGGCAGTCGGGCGGTGGGCTGCGGCCCGGGAACGCGTGTTGTTCGAGCGGCTTCTCTCTCCGCCAAAGGATCACCCACACAAGGAGGTGCCCACTTTACAAGAATTCGCGCCGCGCTTCGTAGACGGCCACGCGCGGGCGAATCGGCAAAAGCCAAGCGGGGTTGCGTCGAAGACCGCGATACTTCGGCTGTACCTGATACCGGCATTCGGGCGAAAACGCCTCGACGCGATCAAGAGCGAGGACGTGCAGCGGTTGAAAGCGCAACTCGAGGTCAAGTCGCCAAAGACGGTGAACAACATTCTCGCCGTGCTCAGCATCCTGCTGAAGAAGGCGGCGGAATGGGATGTGATCGAGCGGATGCCGTGCCGCATCAAGCTGCTGCCCGTCGAGAAGGGCGCAGCGGCATTCCACGACTTCGAGGACTACGAGCGGCTCGTCGAGGTTGCGCGGGCAATCGATCGAGGGACGTACGTGATCGTATTGCTGGGCGGCGAGGCGGGGTTGCGGTGCGGCGAAATGATCGCCCTCGAGTGGGGCGATGTCGATCTCGCGAATCGGCAACTGTGTGTCCGCCGGTCCGACTGGAATGGTCAGGTCGGAACGCCGAAGGGTGGACGGCAGCGCTACGTGCCGCTCACGCGACGGCTCACGGCGGCGCTCGTCGAGCATCGGCACCTGCGCAGCAAGCGGGTCCTCTGTCGGGACAATGGCACGCCGTTCACGAGGCAGATCGTTCAGGGCCGGATGCTCCTGGCGGCGCGGCGGGCCAACGTCAGGCGCGGCGTGCACATCCTTCGTCACACGTTCTGCTCGCACCTGTCGATGCGAGGGGCGCCGCCGAAGGCCATCCAGGAGCTCGCCGGGCACGCGGATCTGACGATGACCCAGCGGTACATGCACCTCAGTCCGGCGGCGCTCGACGCGGCGATCGGGCTGTTGGATCGACCATCCGGCGATCAAAGTTGTGGAGATATATTGGCAACGGCAGGCCCGGTTCAAAAACGATCAATGAATCCGGGGGGGAAACTGGCGGTGAGGCAGGGATTCGAAGCCTGGGTAACGTGGTCGAGAGCCATGAGCGTGGACGCCAGGGACCCAGCCACACTACCCCCTCAGCACTTCACTCCGAACTCCACCGGCTCATACGCCAGTTGCGACGAGAGCCACCGCTCCGTCACCTCCAGCGCCTCCTTTTTGCGCCGCGCGTAATCCTCCAGCTGATCCCGATTGACCCGCCCGACGTTGAAGTACTTTGCCTCCGGATGTGAGAAGTAGAGCCCGGAGACCGACGCGGCCGGCGTCATCGCGCCGCTCTCAGTCAGGTTGATTCCCACCTTTCGCGCATCGAGGACGTCGAAGAGCTTGAACTTCTCGCTGTGATCGGGACACGCAGGGTAGCCGTACGCGGGACGAATGCCACGGTACTTCTCGGCGACGATGTCCTCGGCGGTGAGCTTCTCCTCCGCGCCGTAACCCCAGTCCCTTCGCGCCTGGGCGTGCAGGTATTCGGCGAAGGCCTCGGCCAGGCGGTCGGCAAGCGCCTTTACCATGATCGAGTTGTAGTCGTCGTGCTCCCTCTCGAACGCCTTCGCCAAGTCGTCGGCGCCGAGGCCGGCGGTCACGGCGAACATGCCGATGTAGTCGGGGACGAGCGACTCCTTCGGGGCGATGAAGTCAGCTAATGATCGGTTCGGCCGACCGTCGGCGATGACCTCCTGTTGGCGCAGCATCGGGAGGCGCGCGAGCTCTTCGCGGCGGGAGTCGTCCTTGTAAACAACGATGTCGTCGCCAACCGAGTTTGCCGGCCAGAAACCGTAGACCCCGCGCGCGGTCAGGAGCTTGCCGTCGATGATCCGTTTCAGCAGCGCCCGCGCATTCTCGTACAGCTCGCGCGCCGCAGGACCCTGCTGCGGGTGATCCAGGATCGCCGGGAACCGGCCCTTCAGCTCCCAGGCGGTGAAGAAGAATGTCCAGTCGATGAACTTCGAAATATCAGCCAGCGGCACGTCGTCCAGGTAGCGGCGGCCGAGGAACCACGGCGTGGCGATGACGTGCTCGTTCCAGTCGTAGTTGAATTTATTCGCACGCGCCTGCTGGATCGTGAGCAGAGGCTTCTCCTTACGTCCGGCGTATTTCTGGCGCGTCGTCTCCTGCGCCTCGCGGTTGGCGCGGTCGAACTCTGCCAGCCTGCCACCGAGCAGGCTCGACACCACGTCCACGGCGCGCGATGCGTCGTGCACATGGACGACAGGGCCGCTGTACTCGTGCGCGATCTTCACCGCGGTATGCTGCGGGCTGGTCGTTGCGCCGCCAATGAGAAGCGGGATCTTGAAGCCATGCCGTTCCATCTCGCGCGCGACGAAGACCATCTCGTCGAGCGACGGCGTGATCAGTCCGCTCAGTCCGATGATGTCGACCTTCTGATCGATCGCGGCCTGGAGGATCTTCGCCGCCGGCACCATCACGCCGAGATCGATCACGTCATAGTTGTTGCACGCGAGCACGACCCCGACGATGTTCTTGCCGATGTCGTGGACGTCTCCCTTGACCGTCGCCATCAGGATCTTCTTCTGGTCATGCCCGAGGGTTTGAAGACCCTCGGCTACACCGTTGGCCGCGGCGGCCTTACGGGCGAGCTCCTTCTCGGCCTCCATGAACGGCAGCAGGTAGGCGACCGCGCGCTTCATCGCGCGCGCGGACTTCACGACCTGGGGCAGGAACATCTTGCCGGCGCCGAACAGGTCGCCGACGATCTTCATGCCGTCCATCAGCGGCCCTTCGATGATCTCGAGCGGACGCGCGTACTGCTGGCGCGCCTCCTCGACGTCC
>JACDBQ010000330.1 GCA_013694845.1 Acidobacteriota bacterium | reverse complement strand
GTTGTTCGCATCCGATCGCGACGGAGGACCTTTTCACATCCACCACGTCGATGTTGCGACCCGCCAGGTGCGACGGTTGACCAACGCCGGTGCGAGCGCGCAGTCGCCCGTCCTCTCTGCGGACGGACGCACCCTGGCGTTCGTCGGATACACGCCCGACGGCTTCGACCTGTTTTCCCTGCCGTGGTCCCAGGCGGAGTGGACCGCGGCCACGCCGTTCGAGTCGAGCCCTCCGACTTCGTCAGTGTTCGACCTGGGTAATCAGACGATCGAAGAACCGCGTCCGTACCGCCCGTGGCGAATGCTGCGGCCGCGCTTCTGGACACCGATCATCGAGGCCGACGGCGATCAGACAGCCTTTGGAGCTGCGACCAGCGGCGCCGACGCGCTGGGACGCCACGCTTACGCGGCAGGCGCGGCGTGGTCGACGCGCGGCCGGCCCGACTGGTATGGCGCGTACGTCTACGACCGGTGGCGTCCCACGTTGTTTGCCAGTGCATCGGAGGACACCGACGACTGGCGCGACGGCACCGTGCGGACCCGGGAGCTGAATACCGGCGTCACCGTGCCGTTCCGCACGTTCCGCCGCGCCCAGTCGGTCTTCGCCGCGATTCACGGCTCCAGCGACCGCTTCGAATGCGCAGATTGCCCGTCGCCAGTCGATCGCACGATCACGCGACGATCGCTCCGGAGTGGATGGCTGTTCACCACGGCGCGTGAGTATGGCTACTCGATCAGCAATGAGCACGGCTTCACAGCCACCGCGTCGGGTGAATGGTCGGCACGCGCGCTTGGATCCAGCGGCAACGCGGGCACGGCGGTCGTGGACGTTCGTGGCTACCTTCCGGCTGCGCCCCGGCATGGAGTCATCGCGGTCCGCGCCGCCGGCGCGGCTGCGTGGGGCGATGACGCGGCGACGCGGGAGTTCGGCGCGGGCGGACCCGGTCCAAGTCTGCCTGGCTTTTCGTTCGATCGCGATACCGTCGCCCTGATCCGCGGCTTCGACACCGACGATGTGATTGGACGACGCGTGATGGTAGCCAACGCCGACTACAGGTTGCCTCTCGCCTGGATCGAGCGCGGGGTCGGTACCTGGCCCCTGTCACTGAGGTCTCTGCATGGCGCGGTCTTCGCCGACGGTGGAGCGGCCTGGGATGCCCGCCTGGTCCGTCGCCAGACACGGGCTTCCACCGGCGTCGAGATCGCCGCCGACCTGGTCATCGGCTACGCGGTCCCGGTCACGGTCGCATCGGGTTTCGCCTGGCGACATGATCCGACCGGTGCGGCTCGTGGCGCCGCCTGGTTCGCGCGCGTCGGCCGCGCCTTCTAGCTATAGAATTACGCTGGATGCCCGAGAACTCGCGCTTCCTGCGCGTGCCCGTCGAACCGTTCGAAATCAAGGAGGGACGTGGCGTCGACGACGTGCTCTCACGCATGGAACGCGTATCGTTCCAGGGGCGCAGTCTGGCCACCGCCCGAAGCATCTGGGTGAAGATGCTCAACGCCGAATGCACGATCTTCCTCGGGGTCGCCGGGGCGCTCAGTGCCGGCGGCATGCGACTGGTCATCGCTCACCTGCTCGAGCATCGATACGTCGACTGCCTCGTCTCCACCGGTGCGAACCTCTATCACGATCTGCACGAGACGCGAGGTCGCCGCCACTTCGTCGGCTCGCCGCGCGAAAACGACGCGGCGCTGCAGGCCGAGCGCATCGACCGCGTCTACGACACCTACGCGAGCGAAGACGAGTTCTGCGAAAACGACGAGTGGATCGCGGAGTTCGTGCTGACGCTGGAGCGACGGCCCTATACCTCGCGCGAGTTCCTGTATCGGCTGGGTGAGCACCTCTGGCAGGCGACCGGGCGGGACGGCATCCTCACGGCGGCGTATCGCGCGAATGTCCCCATCTTCTGCCCAGCGATCGCCGACTCGTCGATCGGAATGGGGGCCTCGCAGGCGCGCCACCGCGACCCATCCGCCGGACAGATCGACGTCATCGGCGACATCATCGAGTCGGCGAACCTGGTGATCCGGCGCCCGCGGACCGCGTCGATCGTTTTCGGCGGCGGCACCCCGAAGAATTTCATCAACCAGGCGAGCGTCCAGGCGGAGTTCTACGACGACCGCGTTGGCGGGCATCGCTACGCCATCCAGATCGTCACCGACGTTCCCCATTTCGGCGGCGCATCCGGATCGAGCCTCGAAGAGGCCCAGAGCTGGGGCAAGCTGGCCACCGATGCCGAACAGGTGACCGTCCATGCCGATGCGACCATCGCCCTGCCCGTGCTGGTCAGCGCGCTGTCCTCTTCCGCACGCGAGGCGCTTGCCGCCCGGAAGCCGTTGCGCTTCGACCTGGCCGGCCCCCTGATGGCTGTCGAAGGGCAGCCGCTATCAAACGCGCGGTTCGAGGCACGTGAATGAGTTTCCCTTTCGAATACGATCATGGCGCTCCCCTGGCCTTCGGCGGAGCCCTGCCGGAAACCCGGAGCTTCAACGAGTCGCGAGTGGTGATCCTGCCCGTGCCGGTCGACCGGACGACTTCGTACGTGGCTGGGACACGCAACGGGCCGCGGGAGATCCTGCAGGCGTCCTCGCACATGGAGCTCTGGGACGAGGAGCTGAGCGCCGACGTCCATCCGGTCGGCCTGTTCACTCTGCCGGAGATGGAACTGCCATTCGGCGAGCTCGAGCCGTTAATGGAGGAAATCCGCCGGGTCGCGTCCGAAGTGATCAGCCGGGACAAATTCCTCGTGACGCTCGGTGGTGAACATTCGATTACCCCTCCCCTGGTCGCGGCGGCTGCGGCAACGTATCCCGGCGTGCACGTGCTGCAGATCGATGCCCATGCGGACCTCCGCGACAGTTACATGGGAACCCCGTTCAATCACGCCTGTGCCATCCGCCGGAGCCTCGAATACGCCCCCGCGACGCAGGTCGGAATCCGCAGCATGTCGACTGAAGAAGCGGTCGCCGCGCCCGGACTGAACACGAGGATCTTCTACGACCACTCGATGCGGCAGGACCCGCGATGGATCGACCGGGTGGTGGACACCCTGGCCGAACAGGTGTACCTCACGATCGATGTGGACGGCATGGATCCCGCAATCATGCCCGCGACCGGCACTCCGGAGCCGGGCGGTCTGTCATGGTATGAAATGCTGGCCCTGCTCCGGGCGACCTTTTCGAAACGGAATGTGGTGGCGTGCGACGTGGTCGAGCTGAGTCCCATCCCCGGCCTGATGGCGCCGAATTTTCTGTGCGCCAAGCTCGTCTACAAGATGCTGGCGTATAAGTACGGCGCAGAATTTACTACCCCACCACGGCGCTGACTCGCCCGCCCACTAGCTGCCTCCCACGGATAGACGGCGGATTGTATACAAGGTATACTCCCGCCCGTGCCGGCTGATCTTTACGCTGAAGCTGTTCGCGCCCTGGAACGGGGCCACGGTCCCGAGGCGGTCGAATTGCTTGGGAAAGCGATGGCCGCCTCGGATCTGTCCCGCGACGACCGTGCCCAGATCCGGTGTGCCCTCGCGGAGGCTTGGCTCCTGCAAGATGACCTGAAGCAAGCTACGGAAGCCGTCGGACGTGAGCCCGAACCCCGCGAGCGCCTGAACCCAGCACGGCTATCCGATCTTTGGCGGGCCCATGGCCGCATCGCGGTGGCCGGCGGTGAGCCGTCCCGCGGTATTGCCTTTTTAGCCCGCGCCCTGACGCTCGCCGAACGGGCTCACGACTCACGGGCGATCGGGCTGGCCCACTACGAGCTCGGGCTCTGTTACCGCCAGGTGGGTGACAGCGCCATCGTCCGGGAGCACATCGCCAAGGCCGCCTCCGCCCTGCACGCCGCCGGCGACAAACGCCACCTGGCCATGGTCCACTCGCTGTCTGGAATCACGCAGGCGCAGGAAGGCCGGCTGGACGAAGCGATGGCGGCGCTCCGCCAGGCGGAGCGGCTGGCGCTGATGGTGGAAGCGGGCGACGTGCTGGCGACCGTCTGCGGCAACCAGGCCAACGTGGCGCTCATGCAACACCGGCACGAGCAGGCGCTGGCGCTCGCCGAGCGGAGCGTCCAACTGCAGGAGCAGGCTGGAACGCCGCACGGCCTGGGGGTCGCGCTCGCCTCCCTCGGGCAGATCTGCGTCCGTCTCGGAAAACTGAAGCGTGCCGAAGAGGCGCTGCACCGGGCGCTCGACGTCCGGAGCCCGGCCCATTTCCGTCGCGAAACGACCGGCGCGGTCTTCGATTCGCTGGCCCAGATCTATGTGATCCGCGGCTCGCACGAGCAGGCGGCCCAGAGCCTCGACCGGGCGCGCGCTGCCTACGGCGAGTCGAAGGGCAGCGGCTGGTATCAGTGGTCGGTCCGGGTGCTGGACGCACGGGTGGCACTCCGCCGCGGCGATGCCGGGGCGGCGCTGACCCTGTGCCGCGAGCTCTCCAGCGCGCCGGACGCGCCGGCCCTCTACGCACTTCAGGCCGATCTGCTCGCAGTCGAATCGCTCCTGATCCTGTCGCGCACCTCCGATGCCCAGGCGCAGCTCGACGCGATCGCGCCGCGGATCGATCCGAGCGCCATGAGCGGCACCTGGGGAGAGTTCCTCCGGCTGCGAGGCCGGCTGCACGCCGCGGCCGG